>CAJMQA010000019.1 GCA_905215395.1 uncultured bacterium
ATGCTTCCCTATCTGTCTCTGTATAATAACTCAGGGTGTAAGTATCATTGTTTTCCATCAATTGATAAGTGTAGCGTGTGGGATTGATAAAACAGAAAGCTACAGGTTTATTATACATATGTCCCAGTCCTCCCCAGCTGGCTGTCATCATGTTGAATTTAGCATCAGTACCTGCTGTGACCAGCATCCAATTTTCCGAAAGCATTTTATAAATATTTCCGGGAATTTTGTCCGGACTGATTTGTTTATACCCGCTCAGGCTAGAAGTACCTGCTGAGGGAATTGTGGTGACTGTGGTTTCGGGAGATATCGTTGCCGGAGTAGCTGCGACATTTTGTCCGGCCGGAACTATGGCAGGTGTTGCGCCGACGGCTGCTGTTGCGGCATCGAATACCCGGTTTACTAAATCTATGGTATGGGTCCGGAATTTTCCCGTTGCCCGTATCAATTTATTTTTCTTAGTGAGTGTATATTTATCAGTGATCTGGTCTTCTGCCCGGATGATTTCAGAACCGTTCGAACTGGCATTGTATTTATAACGGATAGAAGTAATTTTAAGGTTACATTTTCCGGGAGCACACTCTATAAACATTTGATAAGTGGTCAATGAGCGGTCGAGGGAAAGAGCCTTATTGGTAAAAACCAGGTATTCCTGGCCTTGGGCTACCAGTTCTCCTTTTTCAGGTGATTGGTAAAGGATTTGGCTTTGAAACTCTTTGGTGGGAATAAAATAACCTTCTGCCCATGTTTGAAAGGCTTTAAAAATATCATTCTGGGAACGTCCGGGTAGATTTAGTTCTTTGGTAAAGACTACTCTGCCATCTACTTCAGGCACTGCTCCGGCTAAATATTTAGGATCTTCCTGAGCAAATAAAGTTAAAGGAAGAAGTAGAAATAAAAGAAATAATTGTTTCATGGTGTATTTTTTATGTCGTTTGAACAAAGATAACAGCTGTAATTGGATTTTCCTCCAAAATAATAATAAAAAATGTTTTTTGGGAACGGGACAAACGGGAATCTTAATGTTTTTGTTTTAGGGGCATTTGTTGAGAGAGACGGAGACAACTGACGATGGCTGCAACAATGGCAAAGGCCGTACCTAGCCAGAGGCAGGAGACAGTTCCGTTTCCTTGTGTGACGAAACTGAACAGAAGGGCTACCAGTGTGGCTCCCAGGGTTTGTCCCAGAAGACGGGCTGTGCCGAGCATTCCGCTAGCTCCTCCGCTTCGGTTGATTGGGGCTGAGGAGATGATCGTGGTATTATTGGGGGTTTGAAAAAGACCAAAACCAATGCCACAGATCACCATGCGCCAGATGATATCTGTGTCCTGCATAGAAGAGCTCACCAGAGAGAGTGAATAAAGTCCACCAGCAAAGATCAGCATTCCGGCGCATCCCAGAATGCCGGCATGGATACGTTCAACCAAATAACCGGCCAGCGGGGCTACAAAGAGTGTGGCTACCGGCCAGGGGGTTAACAACAGGCCGGTTGCGATTTCACTACGCCCTAAAGTATTTTGTAAGAAAAAGGGGAGAGAAACCATGGCCAGCATCTGCGCAGTGAATGAACAGACAGAGGTTCCCACAGACAATGAGAATATAGGTATTTTCATTAAATCTACGGGAAGAAGAGGTGAATCCTGACGTAGCTGATAACGGATATAACAGGTTCCTATAACAGCTAATAAGATAATCTGGATGATCAGGAAATCCGTTCTTTCATGGTGGACAAATCCCTCCATGGAGTAGATTAATAATCCGAAAGTCAGGGCATTGGCTATTGCTCCGGTTTTATCAAATTTCCGATCCTGACGTTTTTCCCGGTGAGGTAGGTAGATCAGTCCCATAATCAATGCCAATAGTCCCAAAGGAATATTGATGGCAAAAAGCCAGTGCCATGAACCGAAAGAAAGAATGATGCTCGCGACGGAAGGTCCCGCAACAGTAGAAACGGCAACAACCATAGCGCTTATGCCTAAACCTCTTCCCAGATATTTCTGAGGATAAATAGTCCTGAGCTGGGCTGTATTGACACTGGTGATTGCTGAGGCTCCAAATCCCTGTAAAACACGTGCTGTCGTCAACATCCAGAAAGAGGTTGATAAGGTACAAATCAGAGAGGTAACACAGAAGATTGCTATACCGGAAAGAAATACTTTATGGTATCCGTATATATCTCCTAAAGAAGAAAAAGCCAGGAGTGAAACGGTGATAGCCAATTGATAAGCATTCATGATCCAGATTGTTGTTGAGGGAGAAGTGCCAAATTCCCGGGAGAGAGTAGGTAATACAACGTTTACTATATTGGCGTCCAGGACCGATATGATCAGGGCCAGTGAAGCTGCAACCACGGCCCATATTCGCCGGGGGGTGGGCAGCCCGTCTGTTGTTGTCAGAGATATTTTTTCAGAAGTCATAATCCTGAATTTTGATCACAAAAATAGTCATTCTGTTCCGGAATTATTATGAAACGGTTTCTTTTTAACCTTCCGGATAGGGAGTGTAACAATTTTGTAACAATTCTGAAACAAGCCCGTAATATCTTCTGCATATTTTTGTGCTTGTAAACAAAAATATAGAGATGGAAACAATTTACCTGGGAATAATCATTTTTCTCTTTTTATTAGCGATCTTTGATCTGATGGTGGGTGTAAGTAACGATGCCGTAAATTTTTTGAATTCTGCAATCGGGGCGAAAGCAGCTTCGTTCAGAATGATTATTGTGATTGCAGCAGCGGGTATCCTTTGTGGTGCGACCATGAGTAATGGAATGATGGAAATTGCACGGCATGGTATTTTTCGTCCGGAATCTTTTTACTTCGATGAATTGATGTGTATCCTCCTTGCAGTTATGGTGACGGATATCGTGTTGCTGGATGTGTTTAATAGTTTAGGAATGCCCACTTCGACAACTGTTTCCATGGTATTTGAATTGCTTGGAGGCACTTTTGCTTTGGCTCTGATTAAAATTGCGGGGGGATCTGAAAGTCTGACTTTTGCGGAGTTGTTGAATACAGAAAAAGCTCTGACTGTAATTTTAGGTATTTTTCTTTCTGTGGCAGTTGCTTTTTTCTTTGGAACTTTAGTTCAATATCTTTCCCGGATTATTTTTACTTTCAATTATGTGTCTAAATTGAAATGGACCATCGGTCTTTTCGGAGGAATAGCTGTTACTGCCATTATCTATTTTATGCTGATTAAAGGAGTGAAAGATGCAGCATTTATGACTGCTGAAAGTAAGATTTGGGTGAATGAACATGCGGCGGTTATTGTCTTGTTTTGTTTTCTTTTTTTCACTGTGTTTATGCAGTTTCTGCATTGGTGTAAAGTTAATGTTTTCAAAGTCATAGTTTTATTAGGCACTTTTGCTTTGGCGCTGGCCTTTGCAGGGAATGATCTGGTGAATTTTATCGGTGTACCTTTAGCTGGTTTTGCTGGTTATTCTGATTTTATGGCGAATGGTAACGGGGATCCGGGAAGTTTTTTAATGGGATCGCTCAATAGCCCTGCAAAAACTCCCTTTATATTTTTGCTATTGGCAGGAATAGTGATGGTAATCGCTTTATTTACCTCCAAGAAAGCCCAGAATGTTGTGAAAACTTCAGTTGATTTGTCCCGTCAGGATGAAGGGAATGAGATGTTTGGATCTTCAGCAATTGCCCGTAGCCTGGTTCGTACTATAACAGCTTTGTCGAATAATATCAGCAGGGTTATTCCTCCGGGGATTGATAAATGGTTGAATAGCCGCTTTAATAAGGATGAGGCTATTTTGGCGGATGGAGCAGCATTTGATCTGGTGCGTGCTTCGGTGAATCTGGTATTGGCAGGATTGTTGATTGCATTGGGCACTTCTTTAAAATTGCCGCTCTCTACTACATATGTTGCTTTTATGGTAGCAATGGGCTCTTCGTTAGCAGACAGGGCCTGGGGGCGTGAAAGTGCTGTCTTCCGGGTGACAGGTGTGCTTTCTGTGATTGGAGGATGGTTTATTACAGCAGGAGCTGCTTTTATTATTTGCTTTTTTGTCTGTATGATTATGTATTATGGTGGAATTGTTGCCATGCTGGCAATGATTGTTGTGGCTGCTGTTTTGCTGGTTAAGAGCAATATCCGTTACCGGAATAAACTGAAAAACGAAAATGCTGATGATATTTTCCAGCAATTGATACGCTCCCGGGATAAGCAGGAAATCTGGGATTTGTTACGCAGACATGTCAGGAATAATCTGACAAAAACACTCAGTTTTGCTATTGATACTTATTTACAGATGACGGACGGATTTATTCATGAAGATCTGAAAAGTTTGCGTAAAGCTGTTGCTGCAACAAACGATGAGAAAGATCATCTGAAAAAAGTCCGTCGGAAAGAAATGTTGGGAATGCGTAAAATAGACCGGAATATTGCTATTGAAAAAAATACCTGGTTCCATCTGGGGAGTAATAGTAGTGAGCAGATGATGTACTGTCTGAAACGTATGTGTGAACCTTGCAAGGAACACGTGGATAACAATTTTAACCCATTGCCGTTTGAATATGCTGAAGAGTTCTTGCCGATCCGGAATGCTTTGAACGGATTATTAGAGCGGACCCGGAATATTATTGCGGCGGGAGATTACAAGGAAGCAGACCAGGTCTTGAGGGAAGGTGAAGAACTAAAGAATCAGCTTTCCCGTTTACATAAAGAGCAAATGGAACGTATGCAGGAAGAAAACAGAAGTGTGAAATTGTCATTGGTGTACCTGAATTTATTGCAGGAATCTCAGGAATTGGTCAGTGTTGTCCGGCATATGTTGAGGGCTAGTCGCAAATTTCAGGGAAATTAGAAATGTGTGAGATATGGTGTATATGTATTTCTGGTAGATTTCATTTTGAATATAGATATCCATTTGAGTGAATGGGGGCGACTATGGGATTTGGATCTGAATAGGAAACAAAAGAAATGGAGGATTAAAAGTCCTCCATTTCGTTCATCATATTGTTTGAACTGCCATCATTCCGTTGGTTGTGAGGTTTGGGTTTGCTGGCTTTCATATTTCCGAAATTATAGGTTAAGGTAAAGCCTATTGTTGTGCCTGACCGCCAGTTGGAGGCATATTGGGTAAAACCCGTTCCGGAGGTTTCCGTTTTCCGTTTTCTGGAATTTAACAGATCCCGTCCGCTGATATTCAGACTGAGTTTACGGTTGAGGAAGGATTTACGAATGCCTGCATCCAGCGTATAGTTGGCTTTTTCATGACCCTGTGCGATTAGTCGGCGGGAGTTGTAATTGCCTGTCACTTGTAAAGAATAAGCCTGTGGAAGAGCTAAGTTGGCAATAATTTTAGCGCTCCATGAAAAATTTTCATCGCTTTTTCCTGTCACCGGTTTTGCAGCACCTTCCGGAAGATAGGAAAAGCCGTCCAGTTTATTGTAATATAAATTGATAGTACTGGTCAAATCTAAAATCCGGAGCAGATGATTTTTTAAAACCAGCTCTGTTCCGGCCGACTGGGTTTTGGCAACATTTTCATAAGTACTCTTCATAATATTGTCTTCCAGATAACTGATGCGTTGTATGACGTCATTGGTATTCCGGTAATAGGCTGAGATGGAAAGAGTGTGAGCTTCCCAGTTTTTGATGTAGTTTAATTCAGCAGAATTTGAATATTGCGGATCCAGATAAGGATTACCGAATGATATGTTTGTAGAGTCGCTGATATTCATAAAAGGATTCAGTTGGCGTCCCCACGGACGTGAGATACGCCGGGTATAGTTTATTTGTAGTTCATTGTTAGCCGGCAATTTATAGGACAGAAAAACACTGGGGAAAAGGCTGAAGTAATCTTTTTTATACTCTGGTACCTCACTTTTTTCTTCACCGAAACCCAAAGAACGGGTAGAGGTATGTGAATATTCTCCCCGGAGTCCGGCCTGATAGCCAAAATCACCTATGGTTCCTGTATATGTTGCATAGGCTGCCTGTATGTCCTGATCGTAGAAAAATTTATTGTAAAGTTGTTCATCTGGTATTGCATTGCTGGCTGTTTCTCCGGCTGTTGTTTCCACAGGACTTTTTTGGCGGGAGAAGGTGCCTTTGTAACCTGCTTCGATTTTACTGTTTTCGCTAAAAGAATTAACATAGTCAGCCTGGACTTCCCAGTTTTGAGACCGCATTTTATTATATTGCCATTGATAGGAACGGGTTTCTCTCTCATTTTCAAATATAGAATGTTGGTTATAGGTACTTTTGCCATCCATATTCCAGGTATTCCAGGAAGTTATAATGTCCAGGGTACTGGTTTTATTGAAATTATGTCTGTAACCCAATTCAATATTTCCTCCTTTCATCGGATTGTCTGAATCGGTAATGCGCAGACTGTTTATAAATGATCCGGGTACATTGCTTGTGTAATTTATCGTTGAAGTTTGTTTCCGGCTTCCGAACATCCCGAAGGCGCCGAAATTGAGTTGATTGGTATTATTGATAGACCAGGTAAAACCGGCCCGGGTAAATGTTTGACCACCGTGTCCGTCGTTGTCCGAAAATTGGTTTATATAGGATTCTGGTTTGCCGTTTGTTCCAAGATTGGTCCGGTAGGAATTACTTCCCCCGTCAGAGATCCGGTGGCGGTATCCCAAGCTTGCGTACATTTCTATTTTCTGGCTGCTATAATTGATATTTCCACTGGCGTTCCATCCACCCCGGGTATCTGCTCCGGCTTGTATACTTCCGTAATATCCAGCCTTACGGTTTTCTTTCAAAATAATATTGATGATACCGGAAGTCCCTTCCGGACTGAATTTGGCGGAAGGATTGGTAATTACCTCAATACGTTCAATGTTTTCGGCCGGAAGTTGTTCGAGGATTTGAGACCGGTTGTCTGCTGATAGTCCGGAAGCCCGTCCGTTAATCCATACGGTAACATCACTGTTACCTCTCAGGGAAACCTCACCTTCGTTATCGACATCCACAGAAGGAATATTACTGAGCACATCTGTTGCAGAACCTCCTGTTGAAGAGATATTCTGATCGACATTGAATACTTTCTTGTCAATTTCGAATTTCATTTGAGATCGCTGGCCGGAAACCTGTACTTCTCCTAAAATCTGACTGTCTTCTTCCAGAGGAATATTTTTGAAGTTTAAGCCCGGGGTTTGGGGAGATAAAGTGAATTTTTTTTCAATGGTTTTATAGCCAATGAAAGAAATTCCTAAAGTATATGTCCCATGAGGTAATTTGGTGATCTGGAAATTTCCGGTTTGATCGGTTACGGTTCCCTTCAGGGGTACTGAGGAATCTGCTTTTTTTACACTGATGTTTACAAATTCCATGGGCTGACGCGTTTTAGTATCTACAATTTTACCCCGGATAACTCCTGCTTCAACAGGTAATGCTTCAACGGGATCTGCTTCTGCACGCAAACCATTCAAGAGCAGGAGTAACCATCCTGCTGTTACAATAAAAATCTTACTATTCATAGTTATTGTTATGTCTTATCTGATTTTTCTTTTATTCAGACTAAATCGGAGGCCCAGGGTTTATTGAAAAACAGATTATTTAACGGATTTGACGTTTTATTAAGAAATTTCATTACCAATATATGATTAATCCTGCCATGCCCGACATGCAAATCATCAGAATAGGATGTATCTTATATCTCCAGGTAAGTATGAAAGCTAACCCGAATATTAGGATACTTTTGTAGTCGATAAAGTTTTCGTTGTTCATCAGTAAAAGAGCGGCTGCTCCGATCAGACCGACTGTCATCGGACGCAGGCCTGAAAAAGCGGCTGCTACATATTTGTTGGATTTGAATTTTGCAAAAAAATAAGAAATCAGGAGCACCAGTAAAAATGAAGGCAGACATACTGCAAAAGTAGCGATGACAGCTCCCCATATATTTCCGGTGGAAGTGTATCCGATATAGGTGGCGCTATTGATGCCAATAGGACCTGGTGTCATTTGTGAGATGGCTACAACGTCCGTAAATTCCTGTAAAGTCAGCCATTGGTGTTTGTCAACGACTTCATACTGAATGAGAGAAAGCATGGCATATCCTCCTCCGAATCCTAAAATACCGATTTTTAAATATACGTATAGCAGTTGCCAGTAAATCATAGTCAATCTTTTTGTAATTTGTTTTTTATCCAAAAAGTATAAATCAAACCTCCCGCAATTCCGGCAAGGATGATATAGGCCGGTGAAACTCCACATTTCCAGATGAGTAAAGCTCCTGCTAAGGGAAAAATTAATTCCGCACGTTTTAAATGGATAGCTTGTGCCGCTGAAATGCAGGGAACTACAATCAGTGCGACGACAGCGGGACGGATACCATTGAATATTTTCATGATCCAGATATTATCCTGGAAATGATTGAAAAATAAGGCAATAGCCAGTATGATAAAAAAGGAAGGAAGAATAGTTCCCAAAGCACACAATATGCTTCCTTGGAGCTTTTTTAATTTATAACCGACGAAGATGGAAATATTCACAGCAAAAATGCCAGGTAATGACTGTGTGACTGCAAAAAGATCCATAAAGTCTTTTTTGTCTAGCCATCCCCGGTTAACAACTTCCTGCTCTATCAGAGGGATCATAGCATAACCACCTCCGATGGTAAACATCCCGATTTTAACGAAAGTAAAGAAAAGAGTCCAGTACATAATTTTGATTCAGACCCACAAAGATAATTAAAAAATGAAACGACAGGTTCAGATCCACTCTTAACCTGTCGTCTGAGGGTATTTGTCTGGCTTAAATGACGTCTTTTTTCGCGTATTCGGAAAATTCACAACCATATGTGTCAGATAAATAGTTGTCCAGTTCGTCAGCTTTAAAAGCCATATGGGTGATGTTATTCTGAATGTCATTTGCAAATTCAGAGAAGATGTCTGAAATGTGAATGCGGTATGAGAGATAAATCTGGTTCCCGTCCAATCCCAACTGATAGGGTTTAATATCTTCGGCACTCAGCAAATAGGTCAATATAGGTTCCAGATTCTTTTTGGGGAGAATATTGATCGGAGAGGTGCAGAACAGATAGGAACGTTGATAAACAAACATACGGATTTCAGAGCTTCCTTTATGGAAGACCCAGCTTTCATAACCGACACGGGCCAGTACCGGATTAATACCCATTGCAGAGATTGCCTTTTCACAAAATGTTGCAAGTTCCGTCAGGCCCCTTTCTTGGAAGATATCTTCAGGAAGTTTTTCTCCGCAAGAAGGACAATATTCTTCTTCTTCAGAAATAAATTCTTCACAACTGTTACACTGTATATTAAATTTACTTCTATCCAGGTTTTCTATTTGTTCCAGTAAAGGACGAAGAGAAGCTACCGGAATACCAAATCCCATGTTATCGGCATTATTTATTTTGCTGGTGGTAATTGCCAGTATTTCTCCCTGCTGATTGAACATTGGTCCGCCGCTATTTCCGGGATTAACAGCAGCATCGGTTTGAATGTAATACTGGTCTTCCATGAGTTGACGGGGAGAAGATACTGTTCCTTCGGTTAGCGTAAAAGGCATGCCGAAAGGATAACCGGCTACGTTGATTTTTTGACCGATAGACACTTCTGTTCCGGCCAGTTGGATTTCAGGGAGGGCAGAAAAATCACCCTCGGCGACCAATAAAGCCAAATCCAGTATCGGGTTGACTAAAATAACCTGTGCCAGATAACGGTTTTTATCGTTATCTTCCAGGGCCACTTGCCGGAATCCTGCAACTACATGATAATTAGTGACAAAAAGGTTGTGTTTTTTTAAATAGAAACAACTGCCAGAACCGCCTGAGTGGTTGATTTTATATACTGTCTGAAATAAATTCTGTTCCATTCTATTAGATTTTTATTACTGTTTAATTACCGAAATTTTGGGCTGCCAATGCCTGCACCTGGCTGGTGTATTCTTCTGCACTAATCTGTCCACTCATCATTTGTTGCTGCAAGATTTGTACTTTTTGCAAATAATCCTGCATACCGTTACCTTGCATCATCTGTTGCATATTTTGCATCATTTGTTGTTGCATGGCCTGAATGTTTTGCATATATGCATTCATATCTATACCTTCCGTTTCTTCTTCGTCATCCTCTTCATCCTCCAGGTTGTCTTCCATGATGTTTTCCATAGCCTGATACAGAATAGGAGCCGCTTTTTCCCAAGGTTGTGCAGAAGCTTTTTGCAGGGCTTTAACTACTACTGTGTTTACATCATCCTGTAAATTGTTGTAGTAATACATTTCATAGAATTTGTAGACGATCATGATGCAGGCTGTCATATAATCTTCTGCTTCCATGTAAGCAGATACTTTTTTGTAACACTCTTCAAAATTTTCCTGGATGTTCTGAAGACTGGAGCGGCGTTTATCCGGAATGAAAGTTTCAGCATAATAGAGGTGTTCTGCCAGTTCTTCCTTTGACATTTTTTGTAAATATTCAATCATTTGCCTGCCGTGGGTTATGATTTCCGGGAGGGGTATATCTTCCCGGTCCATGTCCCGGATAGCTTTTTGCATGTCATTGAGCAATTGTCCCTGAGGATGGGCAAAATACATTATTTTCAGAAGGGTGGTGTCGATGATGTTCCAGATATAACCGTATTTCCGGGAAGGTTCAAAATACTTTATGGCGTCAATACATTCCTGACAACTCAACCCTATGGCCTGATATATTTGTTCTAAAGTTTCTGCATCATAAGGTGTGATTTGGGGTTCATAAATTCTTTTTGCACCGAATTTCGTTTCAAATTCATCATCGTATTTGTCTCCTGTCCGGCAAATTTCTTCCAGAATGTAATATATTTTGTAAGGATTTATCAACTGAATGGGACAACTGTATTCAAAATAAAGCTGATTGTCTTTCAGGGCGATATTGGCTAAATCCATTGCATTGAAATTTAAACCGGCAACCTGACGTAGCAGAGGAATTTTTCCTTTTTCCGGCAGAGAAACAAAAGGCGCGTGAATGGACAGTTGCTGTCCGTCTAATTTTATGTGAACTACGATTGAGCCGTGAGGAATATAAAATTCATTTCCCTGTCTATTTCCGTATTTGGATCGGAAATCTTTATTGATGTAATCCAGAAGGGCATAAAAGGATTGTAGATATTCTTTGTTATCAAAAGCTTCAACACTTGTGTCAAAAGCTTCCACATTTAGCTTACTTTCTGTAGAAGTGATGGTTGAAGGAGTAAATGATAAAGTTTGTTTCATGATCAAATATTTTAATTTCTGATAATTTTCTTTCAGATCCGAAAAATTACAGTCGGGATTACGTATCGAATCCTGCTATATAGCACATAATCCTACAAATATACAAATCAAATGTATTTATAGCAAAAAGGGCGGTAAGTGTTTTTAGAGATGAAATTATAACTTAGGGTGAGAGTTTCTTAATAGGTTGTAAATGAGGAGAAAATTCTGATGAACCTGTGATAAGCGTAGCCCATCCAGGAAACTTTTTTCAAAGGACAGACCGAAATACATTCTGCGGAAGAGACTGGCTGTTTCTGAAATGTTTTGAATATTCCGGATTTCTCCTGTATGGCGGGCATTGATAATTACTTTTTCCCATATAGCATCTTCCTGGGAAAAAATTTGTTCGATTTTTTCTGAAAAATGGGGATAATATTTGAGTGCCTGGAGAGCAAACTGAAAATAACTTTTTAAACAATATTGATCTTCTGATTCTTTAGAAACTGTTTGAATCATATTTTGCAGATATTCTATGTAAGCTCCAATATATTTTAATAGGCTGATATCCGGATGGAATTGAGGTAAGGTGTCAGGATTATGGAGACTCAGTATATATTTATCTACTACCATGGTAAATAGTTGCAGCTTATTTCTGGCGTGATAAAAGATAACTCCGCGTTTCATACCTGTAACTTCTTCCAGATCTGTTACAGTTACTTTTTCATAATTGTCTTTGAGAAATAATTTAAAGGATTTCTGGAGGATGATATCTTTGGTCTGTTTCATACTTTCTTTTTCAGCTAAATGCCGGATGAATAATCTATTTTACAAATGTATAAATAATTGTTGTCACCTGTGGTTGTTCTTACCGTTTTTAAATCTTAATTTTACCTTTTTAAAATAAATCAGTAAAGATGAAGTATCAGTTAGATGACAGACCCGGATTATTTCCGATGTTAATGTATGGTTTACAATGGTGGATTGTTTCGATTCCCTGTGTTGTGATTATTGGTATCATTATTGCCCGTATGCACTATACTGATGCTGCGGAACAGATTTTTTATATGCAGAAATTGTTTGGAATAATGGGGATTGCACTGGTCATACAGATGTTATGGGGGCATCGCTTACCTTTGATTATCGGACCGGCTTCAGTACTACTGATCGGAATAATTTCAGCCATAAGTGTTGGTATAAGCGCTGTTTATACTGCTATTATTGTGGGAGGAGCTTTGTTGGCTGTCCTTGCTTTTTGTGGATGCTTGTCCCGTTTGCAATTCATTTTTACTTCCCGGATTATCGTTGTTATTTTATGTCTGATTGCTTTCACTTTGTCTCCGGTGATTCTGCGCCTGATGTTCGGGACAGGAGAATATGTTTTATTTCATCTGTTTTTTTCTCTCTTGTTAGCGTTAGCAATGATTATTACCAATAAGTTATTGAAAGGAATCTGGAAATCTTTGGTGGTTCTGTGTGGGATTGTGATTGGGTGTATCACTTATTTCGGGGTGCTGGGTTTTCCGGTACTGGAGGCATTACATAAAGGTACGGCTGGAAATTTATTGATGTGGCCCTGGAAATTTGATATCGGGGCGATACTGGCTTTCTTTTTTTGTTTTATTGCCTTAATTGTAAATGAATTGGGTTCAATCCAGGCTGTGGGACATATGATTGATGCCGGAAAAATGGACCGACGGACATCCCGGGGAGTGGGTATAACAGGACTGGCCAATGTATTTTCGGGTTTTTTAGGAGTAGTCGGACCAGTGGATTATTCCATGAGTCCGGGAATCATTGCAGCAACTGGTTGTGCATCCCGTTATACTTTAATACCTGCAGGGATAGGTTTATTAGCCTGTGCTTTTTTTCCGGGATTCATACAAATTTTGAATACCATACCAGGAGTCGTTATGGGGGCGGTATTGCTTTATCTGATGTCGACCCAGCTTTCTGCCGGTTTACAAATGCTGATACGGGAAAAAGCCATAGCGGACTTTGAAGGGGGAATTATTGTCGGATTTTCTCTGATGGTTGCTTTGTTATTATCATTTGCACCTGAGACTGCCTTAAATCATATTCCGGCCTTGATTCGTCCCATTGTTGGGAATGGATTTGTGATGGGGGTGATTTCAGTCCTGTTTCTGGAGCATATTGTTTTTAAAAAGTCGAAGAAAAATATAAAACAGAAATGTTAATAATCTTCGAAGAATAACTATAATTCCGGAATTTTCGCTTATATTTGTCACTTGTGGAAATGAACAGATATTTAATAGCAGCATTGTACGTCATGGCAGGTTGTGCTGTGGCTGTCCCCTTAAAAGCTCAGAATAACGGAGAACTTTTGAGAGGAGAGAAATGCAGGCTGGTAATTACCAATACGGTAAAGGTGATTTCTGTTTATGTCGAAGAGGATGAAACTGATCAGGTATACTGTAATAGTTTGCCTCCTGACTTTTTTCATTATCCACCTTTTGAACTTCGTATAAAAAACTTTTCTTTTGACAGAACGGTCCGGATGAGTACGGGGCCGTTGTGTCGGACTTCTCATAAAATCAGAGCCCCGGAAAATGTATGATGCGCCGGAATTGAAATTTCAATTCGGAAATATTGTTTTTAAGGAAATCAGAGTCATAAAGAATGAAGGGGCTGGCGTACTTGTGAATCGCCGGAATTTATAAATTACAATCTAAAATTTAAGATCTAATGGGTTTTAATGATATTTTAAAAAGCCTGTTCGGAAATAAGTCCGACCGGGATATGAAGGAATTGATGCCGATCGTGGCTAAAGTGAATGCCGAGTGGAATAAAGTGAAGGATTTAAGTCATGATGAATTGCGTGCCGTTGCCGAAGATATGAAAAAACAGGTGCGTGAATACATTGCTGAAGAAGAGGGTGAGATTGCTGCTTTGAAGCAAAAGGTGGAGGAAGAAAAGCCTTCAATCGAGGAAAGGGAAGAGATTTATTCCCGGATTGATAAACTGGAGGAACAGATTGATAAGAAGGTGGAAGAGGTGTTGACTGAGCTGATGCCGAAGGCTTTTGCTGTCATGAAAGATACAGCTCGTCGCTTTAAGGAAAATGCGGAAATAGAGGTGACTGCAACTCAGTTTGACCGGGATTTGGCTGTTAACCATGATTTTGTAGAAATAGAGGGAGATAAAGCCATCTATTTCAATTCCTGGATTGCAGGAGGAAATGAAATAACCTGGGATATGGTTCACTATGATGTACAGCTGATTGGTGGTGCCGTTCTGCATCAGGGAAAGATCGCAGAGATGGCGACTGGTGAAGGTAAGACTCTGGTGGCAACCTTGCCGGTATTCCTGAATGCTTTGAGCGGTAGAGGGGTGCATGTGGTGACTGTAAATGATTATTTGGCTAAACGTGACTCGGAATGGATGGGAACTCTTTACATGTTCCATGGGCTTTCAGTGGATTGTATCGACAAACATCAGCCCAATTCAACGGAACGTCGGCAGGCCTATATGGCTGACATTACTTTCGGTACCAATAATGAATTTGGTTTTGATTATCTGCGTGATAATATGGCTATCAATCCGGAAGATTTGGTACAACGTAAACACAATTATGCGATTGTCGATGAGGTCGACTCTGTGTTAATTGATGATGCCCGTACTCCTTTGATTATTTCCGGCCCGGTACCCAAGGGGGATGACCAGATGTTTGATGAATATAAGCCCCGCGTGGAACGTTTGGTGAAAATGCAGCGTGAACTGGTAATGAAAATATTCAATGATGCCAAAGAATTGCTGAGTAGTGATGATCCGAAAAAGCGGAAAGAGGGAGGTATTTTATTGCTGAGAGCTCATAAAGGATTGCCTAAATATAAACCATTAATCAAATTCCTGAGTGAAGAAGGAAACAAATCAATGCTGATCAAGACAGAAAATGAGTACATGCAGGAAAATAACCGGAGAATGCCGGAAATTACCGATCCTCTCTATTTTGTCATTGATGAGAAGTTAAATTCTATAGATTTGACTGATAAAGGTCATGATACCATTACAGCAGCGGGAGAAGATCCGAAATTCTTTATTTTGCCGGATATTGGATCTGAAATAGCAGAAATAGAGAAGAATATAAAAGATGACAAAGAGAAACTGGCGAAGAAGGATGAATTGATTCAGAATTATGCCATGAAGTCGGAACGGGTTCATACAGTGAATCAGTTGTTGAAAGCGTATACTTTGTTTGAAATTGATGTGGAGTATGTGGTTCTTGATAATAAGGTGAAGATTGTTGATGAACAGACAGGGCGTATAATGGAAGGCCGGCGTTATTCCGACGGTTTGCATCAGGCAATTGAAGCCAAGGAAAATGTAAAAGTTGAGGCTGCAACTCAGACTTTTGCAACCATTACTCTGCAGAACTATTTCCGTATGTATCACAAACTGGCAGGTATGACGGGTACAGCAGAGACAGAGGCCGGTGAGTTCTGGGATATTTATAAGCTGGATGTGGTGGTTATCCCAACCAACCGTCCAATCGTCCGCATAGATGCTAATGATTTTGTTTATAAGACTAAACGTGAGAAATACAATGCCGTGATTGAAGAAATTGTCCGTCTGGTGGATTTGGGACGTCCGGTATTGGTTGGTACTACTTCTGTAGAAGTATCGGAATTATTGAGCCGTATGTTGAAAATGCGGGGAATCAAACACAATGTACTGAATGCGAAGTTGCATCAGCGGGAGGCTGATATCGTGGCTGAGGCAGGAAAATCAAAGACTGTGACCATAGCTACCAATATGGCTGGCCGTGGTACTGATATTAAACTAAGTCCGGAAGTGAAAGAGGCTGGTGGTTTGGCGATCATTGGTACAGAGCGTCATGATTCCCGCCGGGTTGACCGTCAGTTGAGAGGTCGTGCCGGACGTCAGGGAGATCCGGGTTCTTCCCAGTTCTTTGTATCTCTGGAAGATGATCTGATGCGTCTGTTCAGTTCGGAACGTATTATCCGTGTGATGGACCGTCTGGGACATCAGGAAGGGGATGTGATACAGCACTCTATGATAACCAAATCCATTGAACGTGCCCAGAAGAAGGTGGAGGAAAATAATTTTGGTATCCGGAAGCGTTTGCTGGAGTATGATGATGTGATGAATTCCCAGCGTACTGTGATTTATAAACAGCGTCGTCAGGCTTTATTAGGAGAACGTATAGGTGTGGCTGTCGCAAACAATACTTATGATGTATGTGAGTCTATAGTTAATGAATATCAGCCTGTAAATGATCCGGAAGGATTCCGTATGGAGGTTCTCCGGGTATTGTCTGTGGATTTTGAAATTGATCCGGAAGAATTCCAGAAGATCAAACCGGATGAACTGACTGAAAGATTATATCAGTATGTTCGGAAGGCCTATAACCGTAAAGTAGAGCATATTGCTCAACAAGCTTATCCGGTAATCAAAAATGTTTTTGAAAATCGTGGGGATGTCTTTAAGAATATCGTGGTTCCATTTACCGACGGTCAGAAAATGTATAGTGTTGTAACCAATCTGGAAAAAGCTTACCGTACTAACGGAGAAGATTTGATGCGTTCATATGAGAAGTCGGTAATTCTGGCTCATATAGACGATGCCTGGAAAGAACATTTGCGGGAAATGGACGATTTGAAGCAATCTGTGCAAAATGCGGCCTATGAACAGAAAGATCCGTTATTGATCTATAAATTTGAGTCTTATAATCTGTTTAAGTCGATGGTAGAGAAGATCAATAAGGGTATGGTATCGACCTTGATGAAAGGACAGATCCCAATGCAGGAACCGGAACGTGTCCGGGAGGCCGAACAGCGTAAGACAGATTTGAGTAAGATGCGGGAAAGCCGTACTGAGACTCAGGCAGCTGCTGCTGCCAATAATGCGCCGGCACGTCATGAACCTGTAAAAGTGGGGCCGAGGGTTGGACGTAATGATCCTTGTCCATGTGGCAGTGGTTTGAAGTTTAAAAATTGTCACGGGAAAAATGAATAGTAATTAATGATATAAATCAAAACACATGATATCATTATTTATCAACTGGGATATAAGTCCTGAAATAATCAATCTGGGTGGAATATCCATCCGCTATTATGGGTTACTGTTTGCCTTGGCATTTATTCTGGGCTATAAGGTGGAAGAAAAAATGTTTAAGTCGGAAGGATTGCCGATGGCCTGGCTTGATAAGTTATGGCTGTATGTTGCCATTGCAACGATTATAGGTGCGCGGTTAGGGCATTGTATATTTTACGATTGGGCTTATTATAGCCAGCATCCTTTGGAAATGATACTTCCTGTACGTTTTACACCGGACTTTAAGTTTACCGGATATCAGGGATTGGCAAGCCATGGTGCTGCTGTCGGTATTATTGCCGGTTTGTGGTATTATTCACGGAAGGTGAGCAGGAAATCCATTTTTTGGATTCTTGATCGGGCGGTGATCCCGATAGCTTTAGCCGGTTTCTTTATCCGTATGGGAAATCTGATGAACTCAGAAATTGTGGGTTTGCCGACAGAATTGCCCTGGGGATTCCGGTTTTTGAATTCCGGTTTGCATAATCCGGAATTACCCCGGCATCCGGCTCAGTTATATGAAGCTATCTGTTACCTGATCAGTTTCTTTATACTGATGCATCTTTATTGGCGGACAAACGTAAAGAAAAATATGGGATTTATCTTCGGGGTCTTCCTGATACTTATTTTTACTGCCCGTTTTGTCATTGAGTTTGCAAAGGAGGTTCAGGAACCTTGGGAAGCTGGAATGGCTTTGAATATGGGACAAATTCTGAGTATTCCTTTTGTTTTGGTGGGTATTTTTATGCTCTGGTATAGCAGAAAATTACCCGATCCGGGGACAAAATTTCCGAAAGAGGTAAAGAAGAAATAGGCAGGGGCTTATGTACGAGAAAAGATTTATGGAAAAAGCCATTCAATTGGCGGTTGAAAATGCAGAGAACGGAATCGGAGGGCCGTTTGGGGCTGTAGTTGTAAAAGGTGGAGAGATTATTGCGGCTTGCGGAAATTCTGTGACGTCTGATAATGATCCGACTGCCCATGCGGAGGTTAATGCTATCCGGGAAGCTTGCCGGAAGTTGGGGACTTTCCAGTTGGAAGGTTGTGAAGTTTATGCCAGTTGTGAGCCTTGTCCTATGTGCTTGGGAGCCATTTATTGGGCTCGTCCAGCTAAGGTATATTTTGCTTCTACTAAGGAAGATGCTGCAAAGGCTGGTTTTGATGATTCTTTTATATATAAAGAGATTGTCCTGCCGGAAGCAGAACGGGCTATCCCTTTTCTGAATGAAAAGGTAACCGGAGCAGGGGAGGAGTTTAGATTGTGGCAGAAGAATGAAAATAAGAGAGAATATTAATAACCGGAATAAAAAAAGAGATCAGCATGCTGATCTCTTTTTTTGTAGCGGGAGCCCGACTCGAACGAACGACCTTTGGGTTATGAGCCCAACGAGCTACCACTGCTCCATCCCGCAATCACAGTCAATACTTTTAGTATCGCGGGGACAAAGGTATGAATTTATTTTGAATATTTGAAATAAAGTCATATCTCTTTTACAGAAAATGCGCTAAAGTTGGTAATATCAACCTGAGCAACGGATTTTGTCACTGTTAACCTTAAAGCTGTTGTTTCTGTTGGTGGTATTTTTTCGATACGTTTGTGCCCTACAGATTTTCCTTGGCAGATAGTCAGCCATTTCCCATTTATTTTGGCTTCGATTTTATAACTGCGGATGCGCTCTCCGTTTTTGATATTTTCTTGTATAATACAGTAATTGATGAGGTATTTTTTTCCAAGATCAAGGATTAGTACTTTTTGGTTTCCGCTTGTTTGTGCCAGGGGAGAAGAGAAACGGCGTTTGATTTCTTTTCCGAATTCTTCGAGTCTTTGAGTATCACCTGTCGGTAATAAGCCTGTCGGATCAGGGGTTAATCCCAGAATTAAAGTTGCGTTTCTGCCAACCGATTTCTCATATTTATCCATCAGGATTTCCAGGGAATAGATATTATCCTCATCACCGGGTTCCCAAAACCATTCATGTCTTCCGTTTGCACCCCGCAGAGGAGTGTCTGCCATTGCCGGAACCCAGTATCTGCCGTTTTCGTCTCCGTGCTTCAGCAATTCAATCAGATTGGTATTGGATTCGATCCGTTTATGATGGGAGCAAGGGACGGGAAATGTGGACCAACAAGGGTAACCCACAGTTCCCGTTTCAGAACCTCCCCAACGAAAGTCTGCCCGGTCGATATTGTGGTAAAACAGGCAATGGGGCTGGTATTTATTGACGATAGGCTCTACATCCGGTCCGTCTTCCCGGGGGTCGTCTGCTCCTCCGTCAAACCAGATCATAAAAAGCTTTCCATACCGGCTGCACAATTCCGTAACCATCTTTTCACAAAATCTTTTGTACCAGTTCTGCCGGTTTTCAGCAAATTCTCCTGTTCCTTCTGTTTTGAAATTATGAATTCCCAGCAGAGAATTCCAGCGGATGCCAATATAAATCCCTGGTTGTAAACCGTATTTCCGGCAGGAATTTACAAAATCCTGAACAATGTCTCCTTTACCATCCTGCCATTTTATTGCTTTTAAACAGTAAGGATTGATATCACTCCGCCACAATCCGAATCCCGTTTCATGAGTAGCGGTTAAAATAGCGAATTTGCATCCGGCGGCTTTGGCTGCGCGAACCCACTGATCTGTGTCAAGCTTTGCCGGATTAAAGATATTATAATCTTCAACGGGTTTTATCCGGTTGGTGTATTGGGAATAACGTATGCTGTCAAATACATGCAGGTCGTAATGAAAAATTGCACCTAGTTCCGCTTCATGCCATTTTAATTGATGAGGTTTAGGGATAATAATTTCCTGAGCCTGAAGTGAGGTACACACAATATTCACTAATAAACAAAAGAAGAATAGCTTTTTCATTTTTGTTCTTATTGATTAAATATGTATACAAATATATAAATATAGAATCAAAATGCAATATATACTGATTTTTCAATTTTACGTAATTTTTTGCATTTGGAAAATAAAAAAAGAGAATAGCTTTATACCATTCTCTTTTTATTGTAGCGGGAGCCCGACTCGAACGAACGACCTTTGGGTTATGAGCCCAACGAGCTACCACTGCTCCACCCCGCAATCACAGTCAATACCTTTTGTATTGCGAGTGCAAAGATACTAATTAATTTTTATAAAACAAGTATTTGTGAAAAAAAATATTGTTTTCTTTCTTATCTTTGTCTATTGAATTAAAAAGTAGTTTATGAGTCGATTGAAAGGATTAATATTTGGTGTGATTTCCTCTTCTACCTTTGGGTTAATTCCTCTTTTTGCCCTTCCGGCTATTCAGGGAGGAATCGGGGTAGATTCTGTGATGTTTTATCGGTTTGGTATCTCCGCTTTCGTGTTGGGGATTTGGTTGTTGATCCGGCAGTATGACCTGAGAATAAGTTTCAGAGAATTGCTGACTTTGTCAGGATTAGGTATATTTTATGCCATGACGGCTTTATTATTAACTACTTCCTATTTGTATATCCCAAGTGGTATAGCTACGACTATCCACTTTTTATATCCGGTAGTGGTTACGGCCGTGATGATATTGTTTTTTAAGGATAAGGTTTCTTTGCCTTTGATACTGGCAACTTTGATGGCCATTTCGGGGGTTTATTTGCTGAGTAATAATAGTGCGGCGGGAAACATCAGTCTGAAAGGGCTGGTGTTGGTACTGGCAACAGTGGTGACCTATGCCCTGTATATTGTAGGAGTAAATAAAAGCTGTGTGCATAAAATGGACGGTCTGAAATTGACTTTCTATGTATTATTGGCTGGAACAGTGGTATTTGCATTGAATTTATTGATAAAGGGGGTTCCATTGGATCTTATTCCGGATTTTAGGATTGGTGTCTATCTGGTTTTACTGGCATTAATTCCGACTTTAATTTCTGATTTTACGTTAATATTATCTGTACAACATGTCGGTTCAACCACTACTGCTGTATTGGGCTGTATGGAGCCTATGACAGCGGTGGCTATGGGAGTTTTGTTTTTGCATGAACAATTAGGGATCTGGCAGTTTCTGGGGATGCTGATTATTTTGATGGCTGTGTCTATGGTTATATTGTCCAATAGTAGGGAGGGATTTACGTTAAAGCGTTTGGTTCCTTTAAAAATCAGGAAAGTTGTGAAAAGAGTTGCCTGA
>CAJMQA010000020.1 GCA_905215395.1 uncultured bacterium
GAAAACAAATCAGTAAGCAGCAAAATCTTTTCATTTTCTCCATAACGATTTACATCAATTTATCTCATTGTACAATATTGTTCGTATTCAGTTATAGCCTGCCGGGATAGCTCAGTTTCCCCCATCCTTTCAAAAATCAGGAATCTGTCCAAAGCCAGACGTGCCAGATAGGGCATTGAGGAACAACGTAATTTAATCCGGTCTATCAGGCCAAGTAATTCTACCAGAATTACCTGGTCTTCCATTGCAGGAATGACAGATGATAAGGGATACCAGAGCTGTACGTTCGGAATATTATAAAATTCATCTCCTTGCAGGTTATATTGGTAAGCATCCCGAACGACACACCAAGCATTCCCGCAATCCTTCATCAAAGATTCAGCAAGATAAACATCAGTAAGTAAAGCCGTTGCCCCAGAAAAATCCATAAGATTCAATAGAGTAATTAATTTTTGATAACGGGCTTCTGTTTCAAATCGATTTACATTTGACATAGAGTTGGCAATATCACCCAATTCCAGAATAATCACCCATTGTAAAGCCACAGCCACCTCTTCTTCTCCAAAAAGGTTTTCATATTCTTTCCTGTGAGAAATCACCCACCGGAAAACATCCGAATAAGGATTATCGATATATGCTTTAAACAATTCCCAATTCTCCGGACTTATCAAATCCTGCCGATTCAAGCCTGTAAAATAAGTTTCCGCAACCTCCCTGAGCATTTTTTTGTTTCCAGCTAATTTCAAATCATTCATCAGTTTTTTCAGAAATTCGGGAGACCGGTCACCCTTCCGGTAACGATTACAACTACCAATCAGAGTATTTTCACTATTCAGAGCTTCTTCTGCAACAGACAATATCCGCTGCACATCCCCACTCCCCGTCACACGATGCACCACCAATTCCGTCTGAGGATCAATAAAGAGAAGGGTTGGATACGCCTCTGGCTGATAGATTTTTGACAACATCACTCCATCCACATCCTTCTCCATATCCATATTGAGATTGACAAAATGTTCGTTGTAAAAATCAGCAACCACATCCTGCGTAAAAATATTCTTTGCCAAATGTTTACAAGGTCCGCACCAAGAGGTATGACAATCCAAAAATATCAGTTTATTTTCTTTCTTCGCCTTTGCTACAGCCTTCTTCCAATCTTTGGGTTCAAATATGATACTGCGGTTCTGCGTTATTCCTGAAAATACAATACCCCCTAAAAACACCACAAATAATAAAAAGCTCTTCATAATCTTTTATCTTAAATCAGGATAACTACATCTGTCTTTTATTTCTCCGCCTTTCAACCGTATATAAGTATCAAATTCATTCTTTCCCTCTTTTAACACAATAACCCGAACTCCAGGCGACAAACTGCCATAAGCATTCTTCCCGGCAGAAACCCGGCCATAGCCCAATGCTATTCCCTGATATATACCTATAAAATCGTTTTCATGATCGTGCCCGGCAAACACCCCTATCACTTGCCCGGATTCTTTCAGGGCGGTAAAAAGTCCGCTATTCAACCTCGGAGAACAAATTTCTTCCCGCTTCTCTCCTAAAAATTTTCCTCTCCACACTTCGTTGTATTCCGGTAATGGAATATGAAAAAATACGAGGGACGGTAAACGATTCTGTCTGCTCTGTTTGATAAACCAATCTATCTGTGAAAAATCGATCCACTGATATCCCCCCACCTTCGGTTGTTCGCAATTTGCATGGGAATCCATAAAATAAAGGATAGCTGCATCCTTTTCTGAATCCGCTCCCTGTATACCCAATAAATAGTTACCGACTCCTTTCACCTCCCCTTTTTGCATCAGACAATTAGGAGCCTCTACCACCATTTCAAAAATTTCATCCCGTGTCATTCCCTGTTCATGGTCATGATTACCGAAAACCATTGTCCAAGCGACCTTACTCTTTCTCATCTGCTCGATAAGACGCGCCCAGGCTGCCTGTGGTTGATATTCAGTAATCTGATCCCCTGTAAAAACAACCAAATCCGGTTTTTCTGTCCGGATAACCTCTTCTATCAATTCATAGCATACCTCTGACATTCCTTTTTTTAAATTAATATGCATATCCGTTATCTGGACAATCTTAAATTGCCGGTCTGCATTAAATCTTAGCTTTTTCTGCGCATGAATCATTCCCAGAGGTAGAAACAATAAAGTCAACACGCACCATATACCAAACCTTCTGTTCATTTTTTTGTTTATGACAGGTGATAATTGTAAATTAAATTTACAATTATCACCTATTTTTATTCACTATTCTTTGCTCTTATAACCTTTCTTGTCTATCTGACATAAGCGATGGAATTAAGTGCCCCCCAGCTATTATGGCCGCCACCTATTATGCCGACTCTTAGTTCCTGCCAATCTGTATCTTCCATATAACGGACTTCGATCTCATGGAAACCTGCATCCAGGGCAATTTTTCCACTTCCCCAGGCAGTAGAGTGAGATCCGTCATTCAGAGCGACAGGAATACCATCCACAATCACGACCGAGCCATCGTCGGACCGAACCATAAATTCATATACATCTTTTTTATCCAATTTTATGTAGGCCTTAAAAATCACTCCAAAATGATCCTCTGCAGGATTTAATTCACGGAATGAAAAGGCTGAACAAACTCCTGTACGTACCGGTTTCATCTTCAACATATCTGCAGTACTACGCATTTTTCCTTCATAATATGCATAAGAAATACCTCTTTTTGCCGGATGTACTTTTTTACCCGGCAAATAATCAGCCTTTATCGCTTCAGCGACCATCACTTCACTTTTCGTCTTCCCTTCTGCATAAGCAACAGCTTTAATCGTAGCAGAAGCATTCAATTTGATCGGCTGGGTGTATAAAGCCGAACGGTCATCGGGTTCGCTACCATCCAGGGTATAATAAATTTTTGCTTCCGGATGACGCACCTTCAAAATGACGGAACGTTCATGCGGGAAGAACTGAATATCACTGGTAGTATAAGGCATAGGAGCTTTATTTTCCTCAGTCATAGAATACGGTAGCGCCCCTTCATCGAGCCCGCGTTTCATATTGGGCTTATCAGAAAGAACATACACCAATTCACCGCCCTCCATAATTTCGTTATACTTAATGTAGTTCCGGTCAATTTCTTTCCCATTGAGTGAGATTTTTTCGATATATGCATCCTCGCGGTCACCTTTCACCCGGATAGTAAATTTCTTACCATTGGTCAGGTTTATCGTTGTCTTGTCGAATTCCGGAGCTGTCAGAATAAATTCACCACTTCCTGGACACATCGGATACATACCGATAGAAGCAAAAACATACCAGGCAGACATCTGACCGCAGTCGTCATTACCACAAAGCCCATGAGTTGCATTCTGATAGAAACAGGATAGTATTTTTTTCGTCAAAGCACTGGTCTTCCAGGGTTCAGATGAATAGGCATATAAAAAAGCTGTTCCGTGACTGGGTTCATTTCCATGTGCATATTGTCCAAGCCGCCCTGTAACATCCGGTAAGCGTTTTCCCAGAATTGCAGTATCAGCTTCAAAAAGTGCATCCAGAGAACGGGCTAATGAATCACGGCCACCCAACAAGTTAGTTAAACCTTTTATATCATGCGGAACATAATGGCGGTATTGCCAAGGAGTTGCTTCGGTAAAATTTTCGTCCATATAGTTCCCGCTAAAGTGAGAAGTGAATACTCCTCTATTGTCCCGTCCCCGGAAAAATCCGGTCTCTCCATCAAACAGATTCCTATAGTTGCCAGAACGTTTCAGATAAAATTCATAATCTTCCTGATGTCCCAGTTTTTTGGCGATCTGAGCCAGACACCAGTCGTTATAAGCATACTCCACTGTTTTGGAAACACTTTTACGTCCGGTTTCATTGCATGGTACATAACCGTATTTTTCATATAGTTCAAACTGATCCAGACCTGCTTCATATGTTTTTTTACACAGCTGATAAGCTTTCTCGTAATCAAAACCACCCAAATCTTTCATAATAGCTTCTCCCAAAACAGAAATAGCATGAAAAGCAATCATACAATCTGTATCACCACCCCATAGCTCCCATTTGGGATAACGTCCGAATTGTTCACCTTTTTCCACCAGACTCCGCATCATGTCAGCATTGAAATCGGGATACAATAAAGTATAAAGCGGATGTACAGCACGGTAGGTATCCCACAATGAGAAAGTTGCGTAATGGGGAGCTTCGCCCTGGTGTACTTTTCCGTCCATTCCCAGATATTTATTATCTACATCACTGAATATATTCGGACATATCATCGTATGATATAAGGCCGTATAAAAAATTGTTTTTTCATCTTCCGAAGCCCCGGAAATATCTATTCTTCCCATTTCCTCATTCCAGCTTTCAACCACCTGGGCCAAAGCCTCATCGAATTTAGGAGCTGGCATTTCTGTGTCAATATTTTTCAGGGCTCCTTCATACCCTGTAGCAGAAATTCCCACAACAATTTCGACGGGCTGATTTCCATTTTCAAACTCAATCACCGCACGTACATCTTTCCCGTTTAATTCTTTAGCATATGTCAGTTTTCCGTCACACCAGCCGTTTATCTTCCGGAGCGGAGCAGAAAAACGGGCAACAAAATAAATAGGCTGGTTACTTACCCAGCCACTGGTAAAACGCATTCCCTGTATTTCGGTTTCGGAAATCTGTTTCAATTCCAACTTATGGATCTTCTCTTTTTTCAGATAATGAGTTAAATCCAACAACAACGAACGTTCTCCTTCAGGATAAGTATAACGGTGTACACCACAATGCGGAGTCGTCGTCAACTCTGCCAAAACCCCATTGGTTAACTTCACAGAATAATACCCCGCAGTGGCTCTTTCACCACTCTTCAGCATCCCCATCTGTTTTTTCTCTTTCAAATAGGTTGCGTCAAATCCCCCGGTCAAAGGTAAAAACAGAATATCTCCCAAGTCTGCCCCACCCGTTCCACTCATATGTGTATGGGAAAAACCATAGAGCATCGTGTCTGTATACTGATAGCCGGAACAAGCCGACCAATCTTCAACCCGGGTATCCGGACTCAACTGAACCATACCGAAAGGGGAAGTCGCACCAGGATAAGTATGTCCTACCTGCTCGGTCCCGATAAACGGATTCACATACTGGATAACCTCCTTCGATTGTGTACAGGCAACTATTCCCACACCACATCCCAGAACAGCCATCATTCTAATTTTCTTAAAAATACTCATTGTTCTCTCTTTTATATTTACATCAGATTAACTTTATATTCAAAGTCATAAAGGATATCCCAAAGCACCAATGGCACTTCAGGATACTTGATTTTCAATATATATCAGGGTTACTCTTTACCAGTAAAAGCCCATTGACTCTTCCAGGCCCAACGATGCGGACAATTATCAGTAATCGTCCGGATACGTTTTACCTGATCCATGGAAATGGTGTTCTTATAGGTACTCTCATCCATGATATTTACCGAATAAAAAATCAAACCATCTGTACTGATCTTTAAACGGGAGTTACTTCCATTCAATTTTTTATTCCAGGGTTCTGTATATTTATCATAGGCAAAAGTATCGTCACAATAATCCTCTTTTTTATTTTTCGTTTCCAATAAGCCAAAAAATTTCCCCATCTGAGTAGCATACGCCACATCTTCGGTAGCAAAATCTTTTGCTTTAAATACCAATCCGATATCCGTTATTGAGTAATCTTGTGTTTCAATCTCCTCCACAGGCAACTGTGTAAAAGACACACCTTTGATTTCGTCCAGGTCAACGGCATCTGAAATATATGCCGGAACCTTTGCTGTTGAACTCATCCCGTCAATGACCCAAATATTCAGGTATTTTTTATAATCCCAACAAATCGCTGTATTCTGTTTGATAGAGTTATAATCCAGCTTATAAAGGTCATCCTTGGATAAAGAATAATAATTTATACCTGCCATTTCCAATTTCTTCCCATCAGGATCATACTCTGCTAAACGAAACCTAATTTTAGAGTCTGCCCCATTCGGACTGAACGCTGATTTCCGGGAAAAACAGTTATTGATCACATCAAATGCATAATATACGATATCCGAACCAATCCCCTGTCCCAGATCCACCATGCTCTTCTCCTGAATAATATGGAAGATGACCGGATACTCTATAGTTTTATAAGCATCTTCAGGAAACGGTTCACGGATTTTCACCTTAAATACATTAGATTTCAAGTCGCCTACAGTAGCATAAAATCCCACTTCAGACTTAGAAAGGTCGGTTGTTTTATAGGTAAGACCTTCCAAAGGGGTACCATCTTCCAAAAAACATTTTACACTTTCTGCATCTAAAATCCGGTCTACCGGAATTTTTCCATACACCACAGAATCTCTTTGGGTATTCAAATCCCAATAAGTATAAGATTGAAAAATCATCGGATTCAACGTTAAAGTTGATATTCCGTCAGCTATCAATTGCCGGTGATCTGCACCCAATTCAATTTTTTCTACTTTATAATCGGTGAAATCAACATATTCAGCATCCCCAGGAGTACATGCTCCTAATCCTGAGAA
The DNA here is from genome assembly GCA_905215395.1 of uncultured bacterium. Taxonomy (GTDB): domain Bacteria; phylum Bacteroidota; class Bacteroidia; order Bacteroidales; family Marinifilaceae; genus Odoribacter. The sequence goes on from CAJMQA010000020.1 coordinate 6,550, forward strand.
TATTAAAAAAAGATAAATAAAATATTTTGTATTCATAATCTTAATCATTTAGTATCCAAACCGGATTTTGTTCGATGTATTTATTCGCATTAATTTCTGAGGAAGGAATAGGGAAAGCATACCGGTAATCATTAGCACCCTCCAAGGAAAAAGTTTGTCCCCCTACCGTCCGTTTCAATTTTACACCCAGACGTTTCATATCCAACCAGAAAATATCATCTTCCGCTACAAACTCTTTCCTGCGTTCCCGGTAAATATCTTTTAACAACTCTTCTTTATTTTCAGGTATAGCAAATACTCCATCCGTATAGCGGGCAGATTTAAAACGTTTCAAAATGTCTTTCGCTTCCTGTAAATCATCAGTCATAGCATAGGCCTCTGCCTGTATCAAAAACGTTTCCGGCAGACGTAAACCAATATACAGAGAGCCCCACCAACTATAAACTTGTGAATACTTATTCATTTTTACCTGTAATCCGGCACTCCCTGTTGTTTCAGTATAATACAAAGATTTACGGATATCATTATTTTCAGAAAAATACTCTTGGTAAAAATCTTTGTTTACATCAAAATTATAACAGGAATTCATATCATAAGAACCAGTATAATAAAACCGGAGACCATAATCGCCATGAGCTGTCACCTCACTACGATTTACATCAAAGAAATCTTTTATTAATGAAGGATCAGATACCAATATTTTACCTTCGGTTTCACGATTGGCATATTTCACGGCATTCTGCCAGTCATCTGCTTCCGCTGCAGCAGAGAGAGCCTTAAAATGATAGACTTTAGCCAGCAAACGGTTCACAACATTTGAAGAATAAAAGACATTGTACGATTCCCGGGGATGAGTACGTTCCAAACGTTTGCCGGCTTCCTGAAGATCGCTTAGTATCTGTGCATACACTTCTTTTTGAGTTTTTCTCTCAAAAGTAAGCGTTTCAAAGTCTTCATAGCTCTTCAGACAAACCGGAATTCCCAAGGCATTGTCATGATAAGGAGCAAAATACTGAATTAATTTAAAAAAACAAAAAGCACGTATCACATAAGCTTCTCCCATCACATAGTCCCGCATATTTTCTTCCCCTTCAGCCGTTTCTGCTTCATGAATAATTAAGTTCACAAAACCGATGGGAGCATAATACTTATTCCACAATGACTGAGTACTGGTATTTCTCCAATCCAGAATCTGGATTTCACTATCCGTCAAATCATTCTGTGCATATTTCGACAAATCCCATTCATCAGAATACCCAATAAAACTATACTGAGGCATCAGCCAGGGAGACCAAGGAATATTGCTTCCTACCTCTCCATTACCGTTATCCCTAACCTTATATAAGAAACCGGCCAAAGAGGTCTTGATACTTTCCATGTCATCCATGGAAATTACATTTTTGGGCGTAACATTCAAAAAATTACTACAAGCGGTAATTCCCAATACAAAACAAAGACCCAATATTATGCTACGATATATTTTCATAGTTCCAATTTTTAAAATCCTAAGGAAAGATTAAACATATAGGTACGGGGTTGAGGATAATTGAACGCTCCTCCGGTAGTTACATCCAATCCACTGTATTTGGTAAATACAAAAAGATTCTGTACCTGTAAGCCCAAGCGGCAGCGATCCAAACCTATATGCTCAAACCATTTATTCTTTAAATCATAAGAGAAGGTCAAATCCCGCCAAGCCAAATAGTTTCCTTTTTCATATTTATCATCCGTATACATATTGTGATACATCGTACCTTCGAACTGATAACGGGGGGTATTGGTAATATCTCCGGGAGCTCTCCAGCGATTGGCAGCACTTTTTAAACGATTGGTACGGGACACATGTACTTCAGAAGTTTTTGACGTCGGAGCATATTTCCGTTCATTAAAGGTTTCCAGCAAATGACCAGCAGCAAAACTGAATCCAGCCCGAACTTCCAGATTTTTCCAATTGAAGTTTGTAGAAAAACCTCCGGTTACTTTCGGATTGGTAGTCCCCAATTTTTCCATAGAAGCTCTCAATATGCTCGTATAACCACTCATATTATATATTTCCTGTGAATCCATTTTTTCCGGAACCTGTTCAAAAGATATCCCCTTTGCATTTGCTATTATCCGACGGGAATCCTCATTCAAACAGGTCATGGCCTGTCCTGTGGCAGGATTTACACCTGCAAAATGAAAACCGAACATAGTACCGGTAGCATACCCCTCAATATTAGAGCTACCTCCCCGGTAATCCAACTCATCTTTATTCTTTAAATAAGTTTTCGTGATTTTGTTTACGTTCCTGGCAATATTAAATGAATTTGTCCAACGGATATCTTTTCCCAGATTCAACCGGAGATTGATATTGAACTCCCAACCCGTATTTTCAATACTGGAAACATTTGTAATGATACTTGTTCGTCCGTATGAACTGGGCGTTGCCATACTACCCAACAAATCCCGGGTGGTATTCCAATAATAATTAAATGAACCTCCGATCCGGTTTTCCCAAATCCCAAAATCCACTCCGAGATTCCGGTCTTGTTTTTTACTCCATTTTATATTCGGATTCGGAAAAGTAACCTTCTGAGCAATAAAAGCATCGTCATAACGGTTACCACTCATAAAAATCATGGGTATCGGATAAGAACTACGATCAATATCCCCGGTGTAACCATAAGAAAAACGTACAGCCAAATCGGAAATAAAAGTTAAATCCTTCAGAAAATTTTCACGCATGGCATTCCACCGAAAACTGGCTGACCACAAAGGGGTGAAACGGTTATCGGTACCGATAATATCAGCTCCGTCCAAACGTACATTGGCATTAAAAACATATTTATTCAGAAAGGTATAAGTAAATGCTCCAAAAAAAGAAGCCGAACGGTTTTGGGCCTCAGCCGTACTTATCAATGCGGCCAACTGATTCCGAAGTTTGTTATAAGACACTTCATCCGAGGGAAGATCCGGGAAATTAATAAAACGATACAGCTCATTAAACTCCGGTGCCCGATGATAATTGTTGTAGGACTTACTACCGGAAAATTCCGCCCCTATGTTCACAGAGATAGCATGATTATCTGAAAAATCTTTATTATATGAAGCTAAAGCTCTAAAAGCAAATGCGGTAGAACGTCCTGAACCTTCCCGTAAATACCCATTGTTATATTTATCGGGTAACTCTCCGCCAATAGCCCCAGCTGTAAAAGAACTTGAATAAGAAGTATAGGTTCCCGGAGCTGCCCAAGCTTCCGTTGCATTCGTGCTATAAGTTAAAGAGCCGTCCACACTGACATTCAACCCTTCAATCGGCTGCAAATTTAATCCCAAACGTCCGGATAAGTCAGAAGCCAGAGATTTATTCTGAGTTTCATACAATTCCCTCAGGATATTAAATTTATCATAAACATTTCCAAAATGGATACTACTCCGGTTCTCTCCTATGTACGTATTATCGGCAGCATAACTCCCGTCCTCATTATAAGGACGTTCATATGGATTGGCAAATACAGCATACTTAAACGGGTCTATGGAAGAATTATGATTTGTCGTTTCCCGGTAAGTCCCGTTCAATTCAAAATTCACCTCCAGATTCTTTATCGGTTTATGCCAGATCTTTATACTTCCTCCTAAATTATCATAGGAATTTGTTTTCAAAATACCGGACTGACCATTATAATTCAAAGAAAGATAGTAACTTGTTCTTTCAGAACCTCCCCGCATAGAAAGATTGTGCGAATGAGAAAAGCTTTTTTTAAATATTACATCAAACCAATCGGTATTAATATTCCGCAACTTATTCAATTCTTCATTGTATTTTTCTTCAGTATATCTTCCGGCCTTGTAATAGTCATAAATTTTACTAACTGTACCACCCTCCCAAGCCCGGGAAAAATCCTGCATCAAAGAGATTTCAAAGTCAATCTTTTCACTGCTGTTCATAAAATCCAGATCAATTTTCGGAGCATCTACCATACCAAAACTCCCATTATAGTTAAAAACAGCATTTCCATTAAATCCCCTCTTCGTTTTGATGACGATAACACCATTAGCCGCACGAGCACCATAAATAGCAGAAGCTGCAGCATCCTTTAATACGGTAATGGACTCGATGTCTGTAGGAGCAATATTACCAATACCATGATCCAGGATGGATTCCTGAATATTTCCAACGTTTGCAACATTGATAGAGGCCACCCCTCCTTGTAAAGGCAAACCATCTACCACCCATAACGGTTCCTTATTTCCGGAAATCGAGTTATCCCCACGGATACGGATGGTAGAGCGGGTACCCGGAGCTCCACTAGTGGAATAAGAATACAAACCGGCCACTTTACCTTCCAGAATCTGATCGATACTCTTAAATGAATTATTTTCAATTTCTTTTGCCGTAATGACAGTAACAGACCCCGTCATCCGGTCTCGACGAATATCCTGATATCCTGTTACCACAACCTCATCCAGATTACTACTCTCCTCTAGCAACTTCACATTGACTTCTGTTTTATTCCCCAAAACAATTTCCTGACGTTTCATACCGATAAAAGAAAAAATCAGAGTCACATTTTTAGGATCCGGAATCGGCAAAGCATATTCTCCTTGATTATTTGTAGCAGTACCAATAGCCGTTCCCTTTACCAGAACAGCTACTCCTGGTAACGAATTCCCACGATCGTCCGTCACTTTACCTTTCACAACAGTTATCGCAGGAACTCTTATCTGCTGTAAGGCCTTACTGATGACAACATGGTTATCTTCTATCTGCCAGAAATACCCGCTTCCTTTCAGGCACTCTTCCAGTACTTTTTCCAATTCCTGTCCGGAATAACTAAAATTGCGCTTCCCTAATTTTTCGATTTCATTCGTATTATAGACAAAAGAATAGTCGCTATTCTTTTCAATCTCCAAAAAAAGTTTACTTAACGAAACATTTCTTAATTCTAAGGTAATTTTCTGGCTCTGCATAGCCATACTATCCAAAGAATGACAGTTAAAACAAAGGCTTAGCAATAAAATTTTGAACATAATTGAACATGGTCTTAATTTTTCACGAGGACATAGCCCTTTTCTCGTAATTTTTTTCATAGATTTACATTTTGAATTAGTAATAATTTGAAAACGAACAATGGGGATAACTGGGTGGTACTGTGTTGCCCCATTGTTTTTATTTTTGCCGTATCAATATTGCATTCCCTTTCTTTTCCATCTCAACCTCATTAGTTTTAGACAATATACCTAACAACACATCTATTTCATCATACTTTTTCAGACGAGCCGTGATCCGGATACCGGCAACTGCCGGATTCTGGAAAAAGTATTGACAATTATACCAGAGGGCTAACTCTTCCATGATCTCTTCCAACGGAGCATTCTCGAAAATAAAATAACCATCTTTCCAAGCAGTATAATATATAGTCTCAACTGGCCGGACCTGGGTATTTCCATTTACAGTAACCGATTGCTGTCCAGGAGTGAGAATAGCTTGCCATCCAAACTGATCTGTTACCTCCACACTTCCTTTCACTAAGGTCGCCAAAGTCGGCTTATGACCATAACTCCTGATACAGAATTCAGTACCTAACACTTTTACATCAATATCATTGGTATGAACAATAAAAGGCCGGATTTCATCCCGGCAGACCTCGAAATAAGCTTCCCCTGTCAATTCAACATAACGTTTAGAGGTATTGAATTGATCCGGAAATTTTAAACGGGAATCAGCATTCAACCAAACCTTAGTACCGTCAGCCAAAGTCAGATTATACTCTGCCCCCCTCGGAGTCTGCAAAATATGATATTCTTCTTTCTGCAAGGTATCCTGAGCCTTACTTTCGATTTTTACCCGACCATCATTCAAAATAATGTGCCTATGAGTACTCTCTGTCGTGATTGTATCCTTTTGCTTTTCTTGTAAAATAACCTGCTCTCCATTGGATAAGACCAAATAAGCCATTTGTTTTCCTACTAAAATTTCTGAATTATTGATATCTGCAGACTGATTTGCCTGGGGACGGAACATAATCCACATAACCAAAATCACAACAATACTTGCAGCTACGGCAGAGATGCGGCGAATTCGCAGCCAATTCTGTCTTCTCTGTTTACGAATCTTTATCTGATTGAATATCACCGTCAATTTTTTCTGATCTGATTGCTGCTTATACTGCTTAAAAACAGCATCATCCATTAAGGAAACAAACAGAGCCTTATTTTCTTCGGACTCAGCTAACCACTCATCCAATACCTTCAATCCCTCCCTGCTTATCTCCCCCCTTATAAAAGCGACTATTAAATCTGCTATTTGAAAACCTTTTTCCAACATAAACGTTCCTTTTTTTAGTTGATTCGGATGCAATCAAATTCTGTCAAGTGAAATCGAGCTGAAGCCATATATTCTTGCCCACCTGTTTCTGTTCTTTTTATTACACCACACACTTTATACTCTTTGATTACTAGTTGTTCATTGTGTATATTACAAATTCTATATTCAGTTTCTCCTAAGTTTGGATCTTACTTCAACCAGACTAAACTTGCTTTCATCTTTTTCGGACATTTCATGCCCGAAAAAATCGAACGTTTATTCTAGAAACACATAAAAGAGAAAAAAGGGGCAAAAGAAATTTGACTTTTTTATAAAAATTTTATCAAAACAAGTAAAATAGTATATTTTCCTAGTTTTTCCTGAAGTATTTTACGTGCTATCTTACGTTGTCTTTTCACAGTCTCAACAGCAAGGCCCAATTCTTCAGCAATTTCTGAAGAGCGCATTCCGTCCTGAGCCATGTCATAAATTTTCCGGCATTGCGGAGGAAGGCAATCTAAAGCTATGGTCAATTGGCGATAAACCTCTTCGCGAATAATTCCATTCATCAATGAATTATCATGCTCATCCCACTCTTCCAGCATTTTTCTTTCGTGCTCCTGTCGTAATCTGACATCTCTCAAATGATTCCGGCAACGGTTCAAAACCGAACGATATAAATATGTTTTTAAGGCAAGTAAATTTTCAAATTCTAATTCTTTACTCCATATATATACAAAGATTTCCTGTACAAGATCCTCAGCCACTTCAATATCAGTAGTATGAGCAGTAGCAAAATTCACCAGGGGCCTATAAAAATCATCAAAAATTTTTTTATAATTTTCTTCCTTATATATGTTGTGAAGATCGTCCATTCTCAGAAATTAGTCCTCCCAAAGATATGTATTTTTTACAAATGATGATCCTCTGATAACTTTTTCTCTGTTAACACGTTCTATTACTAAAAAAACTATGCAAATTGCAATCAGTGGCAACACCGGATTTATAGGCAGTCATCTGTCTGCCTATCTCTATCAGTCAGGGCATCAGATTATACCCCTCAAAAGAAATCTTTTTCAGGATGGTATGCTCCCGCACCTTATGGAAAGTATAAATGGTTGTGATGTGGTCATCAATCTGGCCGGAGCACCGATCAACCACCGATGGACGAGTACCTATAAAAAGACATTATATGATAGCCGGATGATCCCCACTCAAATGTTAGTTACTGCCATAAACAGTATCAAACAGCCTCCCCAACTCTTTATCTCCACTTCTGCTATCGGATATTACCTTCCGGGGGATTGTTACGACGAATATACCGGAAAACGAGGCTCGGGATTTTTAGCGGAGTTATGCCAACAGTGGGAACAGGAAGCTCACAAATTGCCTCCTTCTGTCCGTTTGGTGATCAATCGCTTCGGAGTTGTACTCTCACCCGACGGAGGTGCATTGAAACCTTATACCTGCATGAGCAAAATAAAACTAAACACAGTGTTGGGAAAAGGAACACAGGCTTTTAGCTGGATAGCACTCCAGGACCTGCTCAGAGCCATCCGCTTTATTATCGATACCCCCTCTTTGAAAGGAGTTTTTAATTTTGTAGCCCCCCAGGTTGTCAGTCATGCAGAATTTGCAAAAGCCATAAGTGAACATTATCATACATTGGTCACCCTGAAAGTTCCGCGAACACTTCTTCAGTTAATTTACGGAGAAGCATCCGGCTTTCTTACCGATGATTTATGTGTACGGCCCACCCGTTTGTCTGAAGCCGGTTTTCATTTCCAATGCGAAAATCTGGACCAGTTTTTTAAATCCATTCCTTAATACACAAAAAAACAATAAAAATCCCCTGCCGGTATTCCTGCAGGGGATTTCATTATTGATCCATACCTATCATTCAATAACTAATTTTCCTGATAAGTAAAAATACCCTCATTTTGTTCGTCTTCAGCATTATTTGCCACCCAAACTTTAAAATCTCCGGGTTCCGGACCATATTTCATTTTCAGGTCATACATCGAAATAGTCTCCGGCGTAATTGTAAAGTGAACAACCTTTGTCTCCTTAGGCATCAGGGATACTTTTTCAAAACCGCGCAATTCTTTCACCGGACGGGTTACACTGCCCGATAAATCCCGTATATACAATTGCACAAGTTGTTCTCCCTCCCTGTCACCGGTATTTGTAACCTCGGCAGATACGGTAATCTTCTCTTTGGGCCCCAGTACATTTGTATTCATACGCAAATTACGGATTTCAAATGTAGTATAACTTAATCCGTAACCGAACGGATACAAGGGAGTATTGGGAGAATCCAGATAGAAAGAACGGTAATCTACTGTCGGATGAGCCGGATCAATAGGGCGTCCGGTATTTTTATGATTGTAATACAAAGGTATTTGCCCCACATTTCTAAGGAAAGACATGGTCAAACGGGCCGAAGGATTATAATTTCCACTGATCACATCCGCCATGGAATATCCTGCCATTGTTCCCAGATACCAAGCCTCCATAATACCGTCCACATATTGATCTTCCCAGGAAAGATCCAGAGGCCTGCCATTAATTAACACCAGTCCGACAGGTTTCCCCAATTTTACAAGCTCCTTCAACAACTTCTGTTGTACACCAGGAAGCTGGATGTTAGTTCTTGAAGCAGCTTCTCCCGACCAATTAAAATCTTCACCCATCACAGCCAGAATTATATCTGCCTGACCAGCAACATCCATTGCAGTCCCAAATCCGCTTTCATCATCCGTTGTCAGATCACAGCCCTTTGCATAGATAAAGTTTACCGGACTTCCCTGGTATACTTCCATCAAGCCATCATAAAGCGAAGCACTTTGTTCGCGGTTTCCCCGCCCTGCCCACTCTCCGTTCTGATTGATCCGGTCCTTTACCATAGGCCCGATCAAAGCTACCGTCTGAAGTTTATTCCGGTCGATTGGGAAAAACTGTTTGTCATTCTTCAACAATACAATGGATTTACTTCCGGCCTCTCTGGCCACCTGTAAAAATTCGGGACGCATAATGGTATTCTTTTCCCGCGTAGTATCCAGATAACGATAAGGATCTTCAAATAAACCTAACAAAAATTTCATTTCCAGAATAGGACGGACAGCTCTGTCAATTACCGACTCCTTGACTTTCCCTTCATCAACCAGTTCCGGAAGATGCTGAATAAATACACTTCCATTCATATCCATATCGATTCCTGCATTGGCAGCCTTTTCTGCAGCTTCTTCTTCATCCACAGCGACCCCATGGGGAACAAGTTCATTCATTGCAGTATAATCTGTTACCACAAACCCTTTAAATCCCCATTGTTTCCGCAATACATCGGTATAAAGGAAATGATTGGCAGTTGCAGGAACGCCATCTACTTCATTAAAAGCTGTCATAAAAGTGGCAACACCGGCCTTTTCAGCTGCATGAAAGGGCGGGAAATAAGTCTCGTATAAAGTCCGTACCGATACATCCACCGTATTGTAATCCCTGCCTGCCTCTGAGGCTCCATAAGCTACAAAATGTTTGGCACAGGCCAGCACTGTATTTGTGTCGCTCAATGATCTCCAACTATTCCCCTGGAATCCTTTTACCCGGGCCACAGCAACCTGACTTCCATACCAGGGATCTTCTCCGGCTCCCTCCATAACACGTCCCCAACGGGGATCCCGGGACACATCTACCATCGGGGCAAAAGTCCAGCATATTCCCTCGGCAGCCGCCTCTGTGGCTGCAATTGAAGCAGTACGCCTCATCAGGTCTAAATCCCAGGAACAAGACTCAGCTAAAGGCATCGGAAAAATGGTCTGGAATCCATGTACTACATCATAAGCAAAAAGTACAGGTATTTTTAAACGGGACTCCGACAATGCCATTTCCTGTAATTTCCGGACTCCTTTCACAGTAACTGCATTGAAGACACTTCCCACCAAACCCTTCTTCAGATAAGTCTCCCAATCACTTTTCATTACCGGCCCTGTAATATCCCAATCGGCAGAATATTGAGTCATTTGCCCGATCTTTTCTTCCAAGGTCATAATCTTCAGCAGTGAATCTACTTTATGTTCAATATCAGGATCTCCGCTAAAACTTTTCCAACTTCCGCCAGAGGAGCAACCGGCCAGAATCCAGGTGACCATACATATCATTAAACAAGTCCTTTTCATATCATTTATTATTCATTTGTTTATCTTTCTTCTTCCAGCCAGGGACTTTCAAAGCCCAGGCGTTTTAATCCCTTCTGAATATCAGGATGACTCATAAACAATTTCCAGAGCAGTCCTGTCCGGTAATTTTCTATCATTCCAATGATAGGCCCCTGATCTATTGCCAAATAGGAATCAGCCACCCAATCGGCCGTAGGGTTAAAAGCATCTTTAAACCCATATTCCCCCCAAAGCCTATCTCCGAGATCATAATAAAAATGTTTCAAGGCTTCCATAGAATACTCCGGAGTATAAGGAAAAGCTGACAATGCAGCTGTCGGTGTAATTACTCCCCGGTCAATTAAAGGGTCATGGGCTGAATACCCCTCATTTCCGTCACTAGCGGTAAAGCCCCAGCTATCCGGCCCATATCCTTTATATCCATTGGGATTGACAATCGCATGCTGACGATTGATCAGAGTATGATTGACATTCTGCTCCCAGTAGTCCGCATACTGATCCTTCAGACCACGTGGATCAAGTCCCAGATAAGAATAATGAGTAAAAAACAAGGGACCTCCGTAATCCATACCCAATTGTAAGGGTATGCCATAAAAACTCTTACCGTTTTTGAAGATAGGTCCTGTCGCCCAGCCTTTATGGTATACAGAATCACTAATCGGATAGGTCGGTGACGAAGCTGCCAGGACATAAGTGATCTGCGCTTCGTTATGTCCGTGAACCGGATGGTTCATCTCCCACCCATATTGGGGAGACCAATGCCAGTAAAAAACATCTTCCTCATTGGTGAACCACCTCCAATCGGCTTCTGCCCACAAACGATCGATCAATTCCCTCAGCTCAATCTCCTGAGGCGTATTCCGGTCGAAATACTGACGGGCCATCAGTAAGCCTTCAAATAAAAAAGAGGTTTCCACAATATCAGCCCCATCATCCTTCTGACTGAATGCAATTGCCTTCCCGGTTGTTCCGTTGATCCAATGCGGCCAGATTCCATGGTAACGTTCAGCTTTTTCATCCAGAAAATGAACGATCTTCAAAAGTCGTTCCAAGCCTTGTTCCCGGGTAATAAATCCCCGTTCCACCCCTACAAGAATTGCCATTATTCCAAAACCTGAACCTCCAATCGTAACAACTTCATGACTGATATGAGCAGTATCAGTCCTTTCCCTGGCCAGTCCACTTACAGGATGTCCAAAATCCCAGAAATAACGGAAGGTCTGACGTTGGACCTCTGTCAGTAAATCCTCTTCTGTTTTCTGAGAACAGACTGGTAAAGCAATTAATAAGATCAGAAATACAAAACATATCCTCATCATTTCTATTTTTTTAATTAAGGATTAGGAGTCAGTACCCCCTGGGAAATATCCAATTGTTTTTGGGGTATTAAAAAAACGCTGTTCCTGGCAGCTGAAAAACTTGTATTCGGGTTATCTGCCTTCAGCTCCTGAAATGCATATCCCGGCACAACTTTATCCGCCCGGATCAAATCAAAAAAACGATGTCCCTCCAATGCCAGTTCCACCCTCCTCTCATGCCAGATAATTTCCCGTAATCTGGCTTTATCTGTCTCACGGATCTCAGGTAGAATACGGGTATTATCAACCCCAGCAGCCACCGATTCTCTGGCACGTCTTCTAACCAGTTCCAGTTTCTCCAATGCCTCTGTGGTTTTTCCCAGCTCATTGGCTGCCTCAGCATATATCAACAATACATCTGCATAACGCAGGAAATACAAATGAGCATTGGTTTTAGTAAAACTATTAGCATTCCAGTAAGTCACCGGCCAGATTACTTTGTGATTTGCCCTGGGCTCCAAGCCATCCGCGAAAGTCACTGTACCAATCCCTCCAACCGTATCTCCACTGAAGAAAACAGTGGCTCCTAACCTCGGGTCTCCTGCCTCATAACTATTTACCAAACTCTCTGTCGGAGATAAAAAACCCCAGCCCCAAAAGCCCCGGACTCCCTGCCACATGACAAACTGCGATTCATTATCCCGGTTGTCCTGCCATAAAAACTGATCTGCCAGCATCACTTCCTGGGAATAAAAAGAGTTCGGATTAAACAAATCCCTGTAATTGGGATGCAAATCATATTCTCCCCGGGTAATCACAGAATCAGCATACTGAAAGGCATGTTCATAATCCTGCTGAAAAAGATAAATTTTTGCCAGTAATCCCTCTGCAGTTCCTTTACTCACTCTTCCCAATTCTTTCGTTCCCCACTGCTGACGGGTAGGTAAATGATTTACCGCATAGGTCAAATCTTCCACTATCACTTTATATACTTGCTCCGTTGTTGCCCGTGGCTGATTATACTCTCCGGGCTGAGGCACATTTAACATTAAAGGTACACCGCCGAAAGCCTTCACCAGATTAAAATAAAAGAATCCCCGGAAAAAGCGGGCCTGAGCAGTACAACTGATCTTCAGATCTTCATTACTCAATCCGTTCAAGGATTCTAAAGCAACGTTACAACTCGCTATTGCATTAAAATTACCCACCCACCAGTTATTCAATTCATCCACACTAGCATCGTAAGTAAAATTATTTACCGTATTCAGACGGGCCGTACTCCCGTCCGACAATTCACTACCGGTATTGCTATTATCGCTGGGTAATTCACAAATGACAAACCAGGGAAATCCTTCCTGATCCCATTCCCGCAATCTGGAATAAATGGCATTCACCCCCATCAAAGCACCTTCCTCTTCACTAAAAAATACCTCTTCAGTTAACTTACCCTGAGGAGCCGGACTTAAAAAATCCTTACAACCTCCCAGACTCAAAGTCAATAATATAATCCAATATGTTTTTTTCATAATCATGCTATATATTAATACATCTACCGTTCATTATAACGTAATATTCAAACCGAACCGACAGCTCGAAGATACAGGATAGATTGTCCGGTCTATCCCGGCTTCCAAAGAACTACCGGTAATTTCCGGAGTAAAACCATGGTACTTTGTGATGTAGAACAGGTTGTTACCACTAAAGAATACCCTTAACTTTGTCAACCGTAATTTCTGAATTATATGTTGCGGGAAAGAATAACCCAATTCCAGATTCTGTAACTTCACATAAGAACCATTTTCGACATAACGACTGGATACCATATAGTTATTTCCTTCCAGGGTCATACGGGGAATATCCGTATTCCGGTGATCTTCGCGCCACCTGTCCATGAAAGAGCGATCCCAGTTATCAGAACCCGAATAACGCTCCAATTGTTTGGCATTGAATATTTTATTCCCAAAATTCCCCTGAAAATCCAATGAAAAATCAATTCCCTTCCAATCCATAGAAAAGCCTAGTCCTCCGATAAATTTTGGAATAGGACTACCGATATCTTTCCGGTCTTTATCATTAATATAACCGTTTCCATCCAGATCCCTGTAGATCAGATCACCCGGTCCCACATTATTCTGATATTTCTGATCCGGATTTCCGCTTACTTGTGCTGCATGTGCATTATACTGATCAATCTCCTGTTGGGACTGAAAAATTCCGGCCACTTTATAGCCATAGAAATAACCGATGGATTTCCCCTCTTCGGTCATAGAAATCAGACGGCCGCTTCCAATATCTCCTTTAGGAATCCGCATTCCTCCCAGTTTACTCACCCGGTTTCTGATGGTTGTACCCGTAAAACGGATGCTGTAATTAAAATCCCGGACAGACTGTTGCCAGTTTACAGTGAAATCGATTCCCCGATTCACTACAGCACCGACATTGGTCTCAACAGGCGATAATCCGACTGCACCAGGTACATCCACTGTGACCAGCATATCCCTGGTCTTCCGGTTATAAAAGTCAAATTCAACTGACAGACGATTATTCAATACACCGAGATCAAACCCAATATCATATTGCTCAGAACGTTCCCAATGTACCGATTTATTATATAAAGAAGTAATGGTACCTCCATCATAATAAATATTATTAAAAATAGCATCAT
>CAJMQA010000021.1 GCA_905215395.1 uncultured bacterium
AAGAAAAACAATAGAGCCACAACTGTTTTCCCGGAAAACATCCTTTAAATTATAAACTAATCTTCATATCTTTCCCCCACGGCTCTTTTATTTAAAGTAACCTGAGCCAGATGACAGGGCTCGGGATGCGTAGGGGATTCGCCGGGGATTCGTATCCTCAAATCCATATCAAATCCAGGTTAAATCCACATCAAATCCATATCAATAATTAGATAAATAGGTTTTAATCCGGTTTTAATTTGGATTTAATCAGAATTTTAATTAGTTTTATAGTGGCAAATGTATGGAGGAACCATAGGGAAAGTATGGACAATGTAAGGTTAGCCTTTTTCTAATAAAAAATCGGGATATGGGTGTTGCAAAATCCAATTTATTGAATCACTTGAAAGGAAGTTTCGGAAATATAATCCTTTATGAAGTGAACGGCCAACTGAGAATCAGGAGTAAGATGGGACGGTACACTAAATCGAAAAGCCTCCGGCAAGGGGCACAGAAGAACAGGTTTAAAGGGGCGGCGTCATTTTATCAAAAACTGGAACTGCCGATGTATACGACCTGGAGCGACGCCACACGCGGGCAGAATATCAGCGGATACAACCTGTTTATAAAAGAAAATATCCGCAACTTCACAGAGACCGGAGAGGTCGCTTCATTTTCAGGCCTGAAAATATGTTACGGTCCGCTTTATATTCCGGAGCATTTCGGGATGCAATATTCCGCTCCGGACCGCATCCGCATAGAATGGGATTCCAAGTATGAGAAGCCGGGGAGCAGTAAGGATTTGTTACAAATTGCCGTCTACGACAAAACCAGGATAGACGACTGCGAAATATATTGGCTGGAAGGTTGCGAAACCACACGGGATGCAGGGGAATATACCTTTACTCTCCCCTCCGAAAGAGGCGGGGAGATTCACTTGTTTGCTTTTTTCAAAGATAAATACCAGAATATTTTTTCGGAAAGCCGTTTCCTGGGAACGGTGGTAGAGGAAAAATAGGCATTTTTAATTATCACGACTTTTTAAATGAAAGAGCCGTGTCTTTACCCTTAAATCAGTGGTGAGGCGTATGAATCAACTGGAACTAATACAAAGCAAAATATACGAAATCCGCGGTCAGCGGGTGATGCTGGATAAAGATTTGGCGGAAATGTACGGTACGGAAACAAAACAACTCAAACGTGCAGTTCGACGTAATATAGAACGTTTTGAAGGAGAAGATTTTATGTTTGAGCTAACAAATTCAGAAGCTAACTCACTGATAAACAGTCAAAGGTGCCAATTTGGCACCTTAAACACCGGAAAAATTACCAGTATAAAATATATGCCCTTTGCTTTTACCGAATTAGGGGTAGCGATGTTAAGTAGCGTCCTTAATTCCAAAACAGCCATCGAAATAAACAGAGGCATTATGCGTGCTTTTGTTGCAGTCCGCCAACTCATAGCCAATCCTCCGGCAGACAAACACACCCTGCTTCAAAAGGAAGTGAGGGAATTGAAGGAGTATATTGAGGAAATGTTTGCCGACCAAAACGACATCAACGAAGACACCCGCCTACAACTGGAACTCATCAACCAGACACTGGCCGAACTCCAGGTGCAAAAGAAACTCTCCGACAGACCCCGCCGTCCCATCGGCTTCATCCGCCCGGAGGGATAAAGGAAGAAAAACAATAAAGCCACAACTGTTTTCCCGGAAAACATCCTTTAAATTATAAACTATTATTCATATCTTTACCCTTAAATCAGTGGTAAGGTGTATGAATCAACTGGAACTAATACAAAGCAAAATATACGAAATCCGCGGTCAGCGTGTGATGCTGGATAAAGATTTAGCGGAATTATACCAAGTGGAAACACGTGTGCTGAACCAAGCCGTAAAACGTAATATTGAACGCTTCCCCGAAGACTTTATGTTCCAGCTCACAAAAGAGGAATGTTTAAGATCACAAATTGTGACCTTAAAGCTTGCCCAAGGTCAGCATCTGAAATATATGCCCTATGCCTTCACGGAAATGGGCGTGGCAATGCTCAGTAGCGTACTCCGTTCAACTGCCGCCATACAGGTGAACATTCATATTATGCGTGCTTTTGTTGCCGTCCGCCGTTTAATTGCCGCTTCTCCTGTTTCCGAAAATATCCAACTCCGGCAGGAAGTAAAAGAGCTGAAAGAATATATTGAAGAAGTCTTCGCCGACCAGAACGACATCAACGAAGACACCCGCCTACAACTGGAACTCATCAACCAGACGCTGGCCGAACTCCAGGTGCAAAAGAAACTCTCCGACAGACCCCGCCGCCCCATCGGCTTCATCCGCCCGGAGGAATAAAGGAAGAAAAACAATAGAGCCACAACTGTTTTCCCGGAAAACATCCTTTAAATTATAATTTTGGCACTTGTATGACAGGCATATAACCTTGAATAAGTTAATCGGATACAGAGAAACAGGCTATTCACAGGTTGTCACTTAAATGCCAGATTCTTATTTCAATACTTTCCACAATCCTTTTCGGTCGCTTCCGAGCCTGATTATAATTTCCGCGCTTTTGAGGTATTCAATGTGTTTCTGTATGGCTGACGGTGATATACCTATAATCTCAGCAAGTTCCCGACGGGAAATTTCAGTTTTTTTTCGCATGGCTTCGACAATCCTGGCTTTTGTATTTTCACCTGGTTTCTGACCACCCTTTCTGACCACTTTTCACGCCAGGCAATGAACAGGTCATAGTTGACGATGTTATATCGCTCTCACAATCAATATCAAGTTTGTCACACCAGAAGTAAACAATTGTAATTTTCTCCAATCGTTGTCATCACTCCAAAGGAAATATGGGTATAGCCAAAGGATTTAAAGACGCTCCTTTTTCTTGATTAACAGAAGGGTTAAGTAAAAAAATCAACACAAAGTGTACAATCCTTTTTTTGCCTTGATGCTTGCCGGGTTCACAAACAGGAAAAGAGTTCATTGATTTTAAAATTTCACCCTCCAATCTCTGGGCAATACTATCTCTTAATATTGGATAAGTTTTACCTGTAATTCTATGCTTGGGTATGCTGCAAGTAATCTTTTCCAAAGAGATTCTACCAAATGTATCAGCTACTACAAACAAATAACAATTCATTTTAAGGTTATGAACTAATACTTCAGACGGATAATTTATATTAGTGTGAAACCAGTTTATTAAGCCCTGTTTCCCTTCTTTAAAATATGGTTTCTCATCTAAGTAGGAATCGTAAAAATATATGCCTGTAGTATCATGAGGATAATAGTTAAGTGAAAAAGTAGAATCCGGTATATTTCTTAGTGTATGTGAATACCCTTGTAGACTTAAAAGAATACTTATAGCAATATAACAAAACGAGTATCTCATAATCAATCTCTTTTCTGGATAGGGTGTTTGATTTCAATCTCCAATAAAAATACGAATAAATTGCAGGTTTTCCCCAAGAACTCGTGTATTTTTTATATTAATCCATATTTTAGGTCGCGATACACAGGGACGGGGCGTTCCTCCTCACATCCTCCAACCTCTTTTCTTTTTCTTCCTCTTTCTCCTTAGTTCTTCTATCCACAGCGGCTCCGCATAGTCAGAAACAGGATTTACCGGGAGTTTCAACAAGCCACCCAAACCTCTCGTTTCATGCTCTTGCCGTCTTTCAATACTTTCCGCTTCTTGGCTGGCATCGTGCACTTGCCGATAATTCCACTCCTTATTTTCATAGGTCGGGTTTGGTCTTTCTATGTTTTGATTCCCTGCAAATCTTTCATGAAACACATTGGCTGAAAACTCTTTCCCTAATCTCGAACCGTTCAGTACCGTCCGCCTCCCGTGGTCAATGAACGTCACTCCGTAAATCCTTCCGCTCTCGTTCCGCCGGAAAACCACGCCGATGCCTTTTGCCTTCAATAGGTCTGTAAAATTTTCCTTATTCTTGGCTTGTGGCATCACTCGTTTTAACACAAGGTACAGCTTCTCCCGAATACGCTCTTCCTTGATAGCTTGCATCGATTCTCTGAATCTCTCCTCTAAAGCCTCACATCCTACCGATTTCCCGAACAGGGAAGACTTGAAAGGCGTTCCCGTCCGTTTCCCGTTGTCATCCGTAGCCACATAGAGTAAACCGCGATAAGGCTTGTTATTGATGCTTCCCTTTACTTCCTCCACCGTCACATTAAACAACTCCAACAAGGTGCGGAACTCCCCGAAAGACTGGAAACGGTAATTGTCAAACAGATATTTTACAATGTTGCCGACCTGGTGTTTCACATCTCCCCGCGGGTAGTCCAGTTTTTTCAATTCGGGTGTGTCCGTCCGTTCTTCCTTGCCCGCCACATGCAGTCCGTATTCCTGTTCCAACCTCCTGCATATCTCCATGGAACGCCTGTTCTCAAAGTCGCTCTTTATCTTCTTTCCGTTTCCGTCCACCCGGACACTTACGATATGGAGGTGTTGGCGGTCTATATCGGCATGCTTGAAGACAATGTACGGCTGGTTGCTATATCCCATTTCCTCCATATACCTTTGTGCCATTTCCGACAATTCCCGGTCCGTTCCCCTGTCTTTCGGGTCGGGATTGAGGGAGATATGGATAACGGGTTTCTCCGTCCGTCTGTTAGCAAAGAGATAAGGGGCAAAGGAACGCATGCATAGTCCCAGGTCAAAACGGTTGTCGGGAGATTCAAACATGTTGTTTTGCAGGAGGATTTCCGCTTTCCCGTCCTCCGCTTTCAAACCGTTGTATCTTAAAACCCCGTAGATGGATTTACCGCCCGTAATCTTCGCAATCATATTGGAGGAGTTGTCGGATTTGTTGTTTCAGTTCGTGATTGGCTTTTACCAATTCAATGGTTGCCCGTTCAAGGGGATACAGCAGGCGGAGTGCTTTTTTACGCTCAAAATGTTGAAACAGGTATTCCATGGCCTGATTGTAGTTGTTGCCTATCGCCTTGACTTGTGCAGGAAAGGAACTGAGCTTGACGATATAGTCATGGAAAGTCTTGTCATACCGGATTATCTTCATAGGAGTATTGAGCACTTTATCTACGAGAAACTCCGAGCGGGATTTCTTTCCGGAGCGTTCAAAAAGGGTGAGGAACCGGATGTTTTCTTCTGCGGTAAAGCGGACGGCAACACGGTGGGTTTTCTTGTCTGCCTTGCGAGGGCGTCCGGCTTTTCTTTTCCCGGATGGGGGTGTTTGTGGCGTAGCTTCCTGTTTTAAATCGGTCATGGTTTTCGTTCAATTTTGATGGTTATATATATGGAGTACGACTTGGGAGTACTCCTTTCCCGAACAAATTGTGAGGGCGAGTTTCGAGGCACTCGAAAAATTTTGAGGCACTCAAAATACAACTCGCTATTAGCTGACGCTAATAAAATCCGCCGGAGGGCGGATTACCAATGAACTGATAAGCGGAAGGAGGAAAACTCCTCACACGATATCATCGTTCGGTGACAAAATTAGGGGGCTTATTGCAGTGAGATTTACTCTCTCGCTGTGCCAATCGCTACCAGCCTGTGCCAAATGCTGCCAGTTAGAGAGGAAATATAGTAATTGATAGCATTCTTCCACTTATTTGTTACCATACGAACCTATAAAGAATGGTTGGTTGCAATATACGAGCGTTGAGTGAAACCAACCAACGGAAAGGTGGCTGTCCCGTCCGATATATGTATATTGTATGAATACTTGCAATATCCCGCCCAACGTTGTAACCACCCAATGGCGGATTATTGGTACGTTGGGCGGTTGGTGCATATAATAAGAAAATCAGTGCCAACCTCAACCACCTTGTGCCAAATGCTGCCAGTTCCTCCAATATGTATGATAGTATGAATAAAAGCGTTTTACTTCGCAGATGAAATATAATTAGTACTCACACTTAACCCAGTAAAACGTATGGAAGTAATCGCTATTGAAAAGAAAATATTTGAGGAAATGACCGCGAAATTTGATGAATTTGTCAATCGGGTTGAAAGAATTTGTCACCGGAACAATGACAAAAGCATGGGAGAATGGTTAGACAATCAGGACGTGTGCCGGATACTTAACATCTGTCCCCGTACCTTACAGACCCTTCGGGATAACGGTACCTTGGCTTACAGCCAGATTCATCACAAAATCTATTATAAAGCCGGAGACGTCCAGCGTATTGTTTCCCTTATGGAGAACAAACGGAAAGAAGCGGGATTCGGGAACAAAACGATTTGAAAAGCATGACAGAGTAAATGAGAATCCACTAAATCTGGAAATGAAGTAAAATGAAACCAAACTAAAACCAAATGCCTATGAACAATGAACTGATAACGAAAAACAATGAACGGGTAACCCGCTTCATGAAAAGTCTTGAACGAATGACGGAAGGAATAGAGCAGCTTGCCGCCAGTTGCCGTCCTCTTTTAAGCGGTGAACACTATCTGACCGACAAGGAACTTTCCGCCCGGCTGAAAGTAAGCCGCCGGACCTTACAGGATTACCGGAACGAAGGCCGCCTTCCTTATATCCAGTTAGGTGGTAAAATCTTATACCGGGAGAGTGATGTTGAAAAGACACTGGAAGATGGATACCGGGAGGCGTTCCGGTTGAAAGATAAAGGTGCTTTCTGATTTTCTTAATGGAGCACAGTTCTCCGTCTGCCTTCTGTCTGGCGTCAGCCATCCTTAAAAAGAAAACAGCTTGCCGGGTGACATCCTCTCGGAATGTCCTGCGTAGGCTGTTTTTTCTGTTTTCTTTCCGTCGCTTGTTCCCGTTGCCGGGTGCTCTTTCTGGTGTGTCGCTGACAGGTGCAAGGTTTTCGGATAGAATACGCTCCGTAAGAGGAAGATTGTATCCGAAACGGTCTTGCCGCCCGACCTTGCAGTTGTCAGCAGAAAACAACACCTACCTTTGCATCCGAAAACGGGAATAAGTGACGGAAAGAATCAACTTATTTAATTATACCAATTTCCTTTCTTCCGCCCTTGTCGGTTAAAACCGTCCTTATATACCACCAAATACACTGGAGGAATGGCATTGCCATCCTTCCCGGAACAGGTCCGTTTCATCAGAAACTGCCGGAACATACGGCTCTTCTTGCTCTGTATTTTAAATGCAACCGCCATAACTATTTCAAGGCTGTACACATCATAACTAATGCCATCGGGTCGCTTGATGTATTTCATCGTTTCAAACTCATATAGTTCCTCATTCCGGTAAATGGACTTGATACTCCTACGTACATCATACTCAAACACACCGAGCATATCGGCAATTTCCGGCAGAGTCATCCACACGGAAACATCCGGCATCGTGACCGTCCCCGTTTCACTAATACTAATAATCCCTCTTTTCATCATACACACTCCTTTAAAAAACTCTTTTCTACTTTCCCCATATCCCGCATAATAGACTGGTCCAGCACCTTGGCATAATGCTGTGTCATTTTGATATTGGCATGTCCGAGAATCTTTGCCACATTCTCCATACTCACCTCATTGGCTAAAAACACGCTTGTCGCTGCCGTATACCGGGCAACATGCGTCGTCAGCCGTTTCTGAATCCCGCACAAGTCGGCAATCTCTTTCAGATAGGCATTCATCTTCTGATTACTCAACACCGGGAACAATACATTTTTCGCCACGCATTCGGGACAATCCGCATACTTCTCAATCAACCTTCGGGCAGGGGAGAGAACGGGAATATTGCACATCTGCTTCGTTTTCTGCCTTGCCTTCCGAATCCATAATGCCCCGTTATTGTCTTTTACAAGATGCTCCCGGCTGAGCTGATATACATCCGAAAACGCCATACCGGAAAAACAGCAAAAAGCAAAGACATCCCGCACCTGCTCCAACCGTTTAATGGTAAACTCCTTGTTCATCAACACCTCTAATTCCTCCTTGGTAAGGAACTCCATATTCACTTCATCCATCTTGAAATGAATGCCGTAAAACGGGTCTTTCGTCGTCCACTCATTGGCTAAGGCAATCCGGATAACCTTTTTCAGATTCTTCAAATGTTTCAGTGCGGAATTATTCCGGCAATTCATGGTCGTCTTGAGCCAGTATTCAAAATCCCGGATAAACTGCCCGTTCACTTCATTCAGAAACACATTCTCCCGGTGATACTGCGAGCGGATAAACAGCCTTAAATGCCGGATAGACGTTTCAAACTTCTCCACGGTAGCCGGGGAATACTCCTTCCCGATTAATCCCCTGCACTTCTCGTTATGCTCCGCATATACTTCCAAAAGGGAACGCTGCACTTTATCGCGTCCGTAAAACCTATCGCGGACAACGGCAGCTGATACCTCTTTGCCGTCCATTTCCAGTTCCCGGTGAATCTGCAAAATTTTAGCCCGTACAGTTCCGATATAGTAATTAAGTTCCACAGAACCCCGGTCTTTCCCTTTGGAACACTCCTTGGCTTGATTCCACAATTCGACCGGAATGCTCCGCTTAATCATGATTTCCGCTTTCTGTTTATTCACCGTAAGGCGCATGCAGATGGGCGCCTCACCGTTTTTCAGCAATTTCTGCTTCTTGATATAAAACAAAACGCTGAATGTTGAACGTCTTTTTTCTTCTCCCATGTTTTAAACTTTTTTAATGGTACAAACTTAGGTTTCTTTGTTCCGGACGTCGATACGCAAAACATTGTAAAACAGAGAAGAAGAACCTAAATCGTTGGACTTTTTTCTTCCCGGAAAAGTCCAACGATTAAGCCCGTGGAAACTGCTGGATTTTGGTACTTTTTGCTTGGGTGAGTGGAAAAAGAAAAAGTCCCAAAGCATTAAACTTCAGGACTTTTCTTGATTTTTCGTCTTCATTAAGCGGTGCGGACGGGACTCGAACCCGCGACCCCAGGCGTGACAGGCCTGTATTCTAACCAGCTGAACTACCGCACCATTCTTTTGCATCAAACAATCGCTATTGTTCTCAATTGCGAGTGCAAATGTAGGAGGATTTTTTTGTATCTGCAAATGTTTTATGCAAAAAAATATCATTTTTTGAAAGAAAAATATTCTGAGTGAATTAAGTTTTTCAGAATGAGATTATTGGACATTAATGGTGAAAACAGAAAAATATTGCTTTGAAAATTTTATGCTTCTGGGAGTTTTTAATTAACTTTGACCTCGGATAGACAAATCAGGACGTTGATTTGTGTCACTGAATAGTTGTGATAGATTATTCTGGAAAATATTAAAAAATTATTTAATCTAAATCATTAATAATGAACGTACCAGCAGAATTAAAGTACACCAAAGAACACGAATGGATTCGTGTAGAAGGTGAAGAAGCAGTTGTAGGAATTACCGATTATGCTCAAAGTCAGTTAGGCGATATCGTTTTCGTTGAATGCGAAACAGTTGGAGATGAATTGGAAGCAGGTGACACTTTCGGTACTATTGAGGCTGTTAAGACTGTTTCTGACCTTTATTTACCGGTAGGCGGAGAAGTTCTTGAATTTAACGGAGCTCTTGAAGATGAGCCGGAATTAGTGAACAAAGACCCGTATGGAAAAGGTTGGATTGTCAAAATAAAAGTTAGCAATGAAACTGAAATCGACGGTTTGTTGAATGCAGAAGCTTACAAAGCGCTTATTTAATCTTTATTATAATTGAAAGAGGCTGTATTTTACCAGGAGGTAGGATACAGCTTTTTTTATGTTCGAGGATATAGCCTGTTTAATTTTTTTTAATTTTGTCAGATAAACGATGAAAGTAAATTATTAAAATACAGAAATACTATGACTCTTATTAAATCGATTTCAGGAATTCGGGGGACAGTCGGCGGCTGTCCGGGCGATAATCTGACTCCCTTGGATATTGTCAAATTTGTATCAGCTTATGCGACCTGGCTGAAAACCGGAGCCGGAAAATCCAAAGCCCGTATTGTATTAGGCAGGGATGCCCGTATTTCCGGAGATATGTACGCCAAACTCGTAGCAGCAACATTGTCCGGGTTAGGACATGATGTGATCGATATCGGTCTGGCGACTACTCCGACAACAGAGATTGCTGTTACGGCAGAAAAAGCGGATGGCGGGATTATTCTTACTGCCAGCCATAATCCGAAACAGTGGAATGCTTTGAAATTATTGAATAATAGGGGGGAGTTCTTATCTGCGGCCGATGGTGCACAGGTTTTGGAACTGGCAGAAAAAGAGTGTTTTGATTATGCAGAAGTGGATGATTTAGGAGGAATCATTGAAAGAGACTATACGCAATATCACATTGATCATGTTTTGGGATTGAAGCTGGTGAACCGGGAGGCGATTGCTAAAGCGGGACTTAAGGTTGTGGTAGATGCGGTCAATTCAGTAGGAGGGATTGTGATTCCTCGATTATTGAAGGCATTGGGAGTGAAGGAGGTGATAGAATTGAATTGTGAACCTAACGGAAAATTTGCACATAATCCGGAACCTATTCCGGAAAATCTGGCGCAGATTGCTGAAAAAATGAAGGAGTGCAGAGCGGATGTCGGAATTGTTGTGGATCCGGATGTGGACCGGTTGGCTTTGATTTCAGAGAATGGGGAAATGTTCGGGGAGGAATATACGCTTGTAGCAGTTGCTGATTATGTGTTGAAACATACCCCTGGAAATACCGTTTCCAATCTGTCTTCTTCCCGGGCTTTGAAAGATGTGACAGAGGCCTATGGGCAGGAATATCATGCTGCAGCTGTCGGAGAGGTAAATGTTGTGGCTGAGATGAAACGGACTCATACGGTGATTGGTGGGGAAGGGAATGGCGGGGTTATTTATCCGGAAAGTCATTATGGCCGGGATGCTTTGGTTGGCGTGGGGTTATTTTTGTCGCATTATGTAGCTAAAGGCAAAACGATGACCGAACTGAAAAAGACTTATCCTCCTTATTTTATTTCCAAAAATAAGATTACCCTTTCTCCGGAAATGGATGTGGATAAAATACTGGAAGGTTTGAAACAGAAATATGCAAAAGAAAAAATCACTGATATAGATGGAGTAAGAATTGATTTTGCGGAAGGATGGGTACATTTACGTAAATCCAATACAGAGCCGATTATCCGGATTTATTCAGAAGCGAAGGATGAAGCTTCTGCCGTTCAGTTAGCTGAAGAGATCATAAAAACGGCAAAGAGTTTGTTTTAACTAAAAGAGCTGCAAAGCAGCTCTTTTACTCTACATATAATACCAGACCTTTCAGATATTCTCCTTCGGGATGATATATACTCACCGGATGATCTGCCGGCTGTGTCAGCTGATGCAGAATACGTACCTTACGTCCGGTATTGGCTGCTGCGGTGAATACGGTTTGCCGGAACAATTCTTTTGTCATCACCTGGGAACAGGAGAAGGTGAAAATGATACCTCCCGGCTTGATGACCTCAATCCCTTTCCTGTTAAGTTTTTTATAGCCCTGTATGGCATTGTTTAATACATTCTGATGTTTAGCGAATGCAGGCGGGTCCAGTATGATGAGGTCGTATTTGTGGTAAGAGTTTTCCAGAAATTTGAACGCTTCCTCTGCAAAGGCTTCGTGGCGGTTGTCTCCCGGGAAATTCAGTTCTACATTCTGATTGGCCAGTTCGATGGCTCGTGCAGATACATCGACTGAATGTACCAGACTAGCCCCTCCGCGCATGGCGTAAAAAGAAAAGCCCCCCGTATAACAAAACATATTCAATACACTTTTGTTGCGGGCATATTTTTCGAGCAGACTCCGGTTTTCCCTTTGATCAATAAAAAAACCTGTTTTCTGGCCTTCCAGCCAATCGACATTGAATTTCAGTCCGTTTTCCAAGGCGACGAAATCTTCCGTTTTTCCGTACAGATATCCGTTCTGAGGTTCGATGGATGCTTTAAAAGGCAGGGTGGATTCGGATTTGTCGTATATGGCCTTTAGTTTGGCTCCGACAACTTCCTGCAGAGCCTTGGCAATTAATTCCCGTACCAGATACATTCCGACCGAATGAAACTGAACAACGGCAACCCCTGCATAATAGTCAATGACCAGCCCGGGTAAATGATCCCCTTCTCCATGGATAAGGCGGAATACATTGTTGTCCGGATTATCCGTTAATCCGATGACCTGACGCATGTGATAAGCTTCAGAAATACGTTCTTTCCAGAAAGAATAATTAATCTCCCGGTCTTCAAAAGTCAGTATACGGATGGCTATGGAACCGATCTGATAATGGCCGGTGGCCAGATAGGTGTTTTCGGCATTATAGATTTTAACCACCTCTCCTTCCTCTATGTTTCCCTCCATTCGGGCAATAGCTCCGGAAAAAATCCAGGGATGATAACGGAAAACTGAACGGTCTTTGCCGGGTTTTAATATAATTCTATTCATGAAAATGATTTTATTGGGGGCAAAAATACGGAAAATTCTTAAAAATCCGTAACTTGCAAAATCATTATCCGAATACAGATCTAAATATTACATATATGAGATTAGAGGTTTTTAAATCATCGGAGGATACTTTGCGGGCACTCACTGAGTTACTGATTGAAAGTATGCGGATACAGAAAACATCTCCTTTTCATCTGGCTTTATCCGGAGCTGGAACGGCGCAGATGTTGTTCCATATCTGGGTTCAGGATTACCGGGAACGAATATGTTGGGGACAATTACGCTTTTATTGGGTAGATGAACGTTGTGTCGATCCGGACCATGAGGAAAGTAATTATAAACATGCTGAAGAATTGCTGTTCCGGCCTTTAAATATTCCGGCGGAACATATACACCGTATTCATGGCGAGAGGGAACCGGAGGTTGAAGCCGGACATTATTCAGAACTGGTGAAATGGGAATTGCCCGGTTATGCCACTTTGCCCCGGTTTGATTGTATTATTCTGGGAATAGGAACCGATGGGCATACAGCTTCCATTTTCCCCGGGCAGACAAATTTGCTGACCGATCCGCGTTGTTATGTCGTTTCCCGGCATCCTCAAAGCGAGCAGAAAAGAATAACCATGACAGGGAGTCTGATACTGAATGCAAAAACAATTTTTGTGCCTGTGTTGGGGGATGAAAAGACTGCAATTTTACACAAAATAATCAACAGTGCAGAAAATACGACGCTCCCCGCTGCTTATATACTGAAAAATGCTTCAGAAATTACTGTCTTTACGGATTCTCAGGTGAGTATTGAATGATGATAAAATAGCATTTTGTATTCACGAAGACCGGAGATATGCTATGATCAGGATACCAGTGTGTCAGAGATTTTAAACCTTCGATACGATAGACTATCGCGCGTATTTATCTGTCAGAAGGCAGTTCCGGTGATCTGAAATGAATACAAAATGCTTTTTATTTTAGCATTGAAGTATTTCCTTTGCTTTATCAAGGATGGTTGTATCATCCAACTTTACAATGCCTCCATTTGGTCCCTGTTCGATATGTAATCCGACAGCTTTACCCTCATCATAATGGTCGCCTCCGAAATAGTTACGGACTGTTTCTACAGAAAGTCCCAGGTCATCTGCAATTTTCTGCATACTTCCTGAGGGCAACATGTCTTTGATTTTTCTCAACTCATTGAAAGTAATCATTGTAGTCATATCTCAAAAGTTTTATGGTTAATCAGTGGAATAAATATAAGGTTAAATTTCTGAATAAACAAGTAAAATGTTTGCGGAAAATCATTTAAAAAATACAATAAAATAAATTATTTGTGTAATTGTTTGATATATAGTTGATTCTCTGGAAATGCAGAGGAATGAAAAAATTATTTTTATGCAGTGTATCTTTTTTGTATTTTTGTACCCTTTCCGGTAGAGGAAGAAGCTGTTTGAGAAATTTCTAATTTTATGAGTATGGTTTTTAGTGATTTAAATATAAGTAAGCAGATATTGATGGCTTTGAAGGAAGCTGGTTTCGAACAACCTACTCCTATTCAGGAACAGGCTTTTTCTATTATTCGTTCCGGGAAAGATATGATTGGGATTGCCCAGACAGGAACAGGAAAAACATTGGCTTATCTGATTCCTTTGCTGATGAAATTGCATTATGCCCGGGGTACTTATCCGCGTGCATTGGTTATTGTGCCGACACGGGAATTGGTGGTACAGGTTTGTGAAAGTGTGGAATTGCTGACCGAATTCATGGATATCCGTTGTATCGGAATTTATGGAGGAACTAATATCCGGACACAACAGGCTGCAGTCTGTGAAGGAGTGGATTTGTTGGTTGCGACGCCAGGACGTTTTATGGATATCTATATGAATGGAATCATCCGTACAAGTCAGGTTAAAACTGTAGTCGTAGATGAAGCCGACCGTCTGATGGACCTTGGATTTATGCCACAGTTAAGGAGTATTTTGGATGTTATACCGGTAAAACACCAGACCCTTTTGTTTTCTGCGACCTTCTCTTCGACGATAGCCGGAATGGCACAGGAATTTCTGACTCCGGATCCGGTCCGTGTAGAAACGGTTGCTCAGGCAACTCCGGTAGAGTATGTCACTCAGTTACGCTATGATGTGCCCAATATGATGACTAAGATTAATTTTTTGAAATTGTTGTTGGCTGATAAGGAAGAATTCTCCCGGGTGATGATCTTTACTGAGACCAAGAAAAATGCAGACCGGATTGTGGAGAAATTGGGAGATCACTGGAAGGGGGAGTTGAGTGTGATCCACTCCAACAAGGCGCAGAATTCCCGTTTGAATGCCCTCAGGGCTTTTAAAGAAGGAAATACGCGGATTATGATCTCCTCCGATGTCGCTGCCCGGGGAATCGATGTGCAGGATGTTTCACATGTCATCAATTTTGATATTCCTTCTATACCGGAAGAATATGTACACCGGATCGGACGTACGGCCCGGGCGGGAAAGGAAGGTACGGCCATCAGTTTTGTTTCGGAGAAGGAGGAACCCAGGTTTGACGAGATCGAGCAACTGATCGGTCAGCAGGTAGAGTGTCTGGAGCTTCCTGAAAAGCTGGAGATTTCTGATATATTGCTGGATGAGGAAAAAGTGCAGACCGCCAATATTGTCTATCAGAAGGGACGTCCTAAAGGGGGCGGTGCTTTTCATGCCCGTTCTGCCAAGAACAGTAAGGTTGCTAAAAAAGTACGGAAGGACCGGACAAAAGAGGGAAGACGTAAAAAATAAATTTTATTGAATATCGCTTTTTACAATCTTTAATATCTGATCGGCTTTCAGGTCGGACGTAATGTATTGTTCCAGAATTTTCCGGGCCAGTTCGCCGGCTGTATCCTGAGAGGTGCAGTGCGTGGCGGCGCTGTTGATCAAGGTAATGATATTGTCTTTGAAACTGACGGTCGCATTCCAGGCATTTTCGCTCAGATAAAGCTGCTGGGAAAGGTTGTATTCGAATTCCTTCCGGATTTCGCTGATCAGCAATAACTGATATTCTTTAAAGGGCTGTGAGGAGAGTAGGGTCCGGGGAATCAGTGAATCCGGCTTCATCCGTTCGATAAACAATACAATCCGTTCGTAGGCCAGCAATTTCAGATTCAAAACAGTTTGTAAAGCCGGCGTTTGTTCTGTTCCAGTATCTCCGTTTTTTTCTTTCCGGCTCTGTTGTATATATTTGTTGACAAATATCTCCAGCAGAGATATTCCTTTCCGCAGTAGGGGATATAGCAGGATAACAAACAGGATTAAAGAAATGAGTAAATAATCGCTTACACTTAGCATTTCAGCTCTGATTAAAGGTTTGGAGGCAAAGATATAATTTTTTTGAGTTTAAATTTTGAATTTTTACTTTATTCTTTATCTTTGCAATTGTATGCAGCGTAATGGAAACATATTGCCTTTAAACCGGCTTTTCCTGAATATCAAAAAGCGCGATGAGTTTAATTTCTGAAACTCATATATCATTTTTGTATTTGTAAGTAACTTGTGCTGAGGAATTCCGTGGGGGGATCTCTTTTGTATGATGTCTTATATCATTTGTTATCAATAATTTATAATTTAAAATCATAAGTATTATGGAATTACCATTTGCAGAATCATTTCGGATAAAGATGGTGGAAACCATCCGTAAAAGTACACGTGAAGAACGTGAACAATGGATTAAAGAGGCTAAATACAATCTTTTTAACCTGAAAAGCGACCATGTATTCATCGACTTGCTGACCGATTCTGGTACAGGAGCTATGAGCGACAAACAATGGTCCGAGCTGATGCTGGGAGATGAAAGTTATGCAGGAGCCCGTTCTTATTACAAGATGAAAGATGCCATTAAAAATATCCTGGGCTTTGATTACTTCCTACCGACCCACCAGGGACGTGCGGCTGAAAATGTACTGTATTCTACCATTATCAAAGAAGGGGATGTATTGCCCGGAAATTCACATTTCGATACGACAAAAGGTCACATTGAATTCCGTAAAGCTCTGGCAATCGACTGTACGATAGACGAAGCTGCCGATACTCAGCTGGAAGTACCTTTCAAAGGGAATATGGACCCGGCAAAACTGGAAGAAGTACTGAAAAAATATCCGAAGGAAAAGATTCCGGCAGTGGTACTGACAGTAACGAACAATACTGCCGGAGGACAGCCGGTATCTATGCAGAATATCCGGGAAGTTTCTGCTTTATGTAAAAAATACGGGGTTAATTTACAGATTGACTCTGCCCGTTTTGCAGAAAATGCATATTTTATCAAAACCCGGGAAAAAGGATATGAGAACAAGACCATCAAAGAGATTGTAAAGGAAATGTTCTCTTATGCTGACATTATGACCATGTCGTCTAAAAAGGATGCTATTGTCAATATGGGTGGTTTTGTGGCTTTCAAGAATGAAGAATTGTGGAAAAAATGCCAGATGTTCTGTATCATGAACGAAGGATTTATCACCTATGGCGGTATGTCCGGACGGGATATGAATGCTTTGGCTCAGGGATTAGATGAAGGTACAGAATTCGATTATCTGGAGACCCGTATTAAACAGGTAGAATATCTGGGTGCAAAATTGGATGAATACGGAATTCCGTATCAGAGACCTGCCGGAGGACATGCTATATTTGTGGATGCTAAGAAAGTGCTGACTCATGTTCCGAAGGAAGAATTTATCGCTCAGACTTTAGGAGTTGAGTTGTACCTGGAAGCAGGGATCCGGGGTGTTGAAATCGGTTCTATCCTGGCCGACCGTGATCCGGTGACCCGTGAAAACCGCTATCCGAGACTCGAGTTGCTGCGTCTTGCAATTCCCCGCCGTACCTATACGAATAATCATATGGATGTGATTGCAGCTGCTCTGAAGAATGTATATGACCGTCGCGAATCGATTACACGTGGTTATGTCATCACTAAAGAATTTCCGATCATGCGCCACTTCACTGTGGAATTGGAAAAAGCGAAATAACAAAAAAAAGGTGCCGGAATGAACGACACCTTTTTCATTTGTCTTAATAGCTGATAAATCCGCTTCTGAAGATTCCGGATTGTGAGGTCGGAACCAGAACGCCGGAGAAAGTCAGGTTATTGCTGTTCATCATCGGATAAACTGTCGCATTGGCATAATTACTGCCGGCACTGAGGTTTATCACAATCTGGGCTGTTAGGGCAATTCCATTTACATAGAAAGAGTAGGTGATATTTCCATGTTTATCCGTCGTGCTTGTAATCTGCGACGGACTTCCCTGTACTGTGATTCCTCCCAGGCCGTTCGGTCCTGCAATGCCGTTAAAAGCCAGCTGAACGTAAACCGTGTTTCCTTTAAACTGAATGAAATTGGTGTTATCGGAGACAGGGATAGCTGCACCTCTCGGGCCATATAATGTATTGGCCATCAATACCCAGTTCCGGTCTTTTAAAGACTCTACAGCCGCATTAAAAGCTTGCTGGTTGGCTAATTCGCGTGCTTTTTTACGTAAATCTTTCTTTACCTGGCGTTGTTGTTTTTTGGTCAGTTCCTGATAGTGGACCTGTTGTTGTCCTGCGTTTTGTGTTTGTGCCTGACTTTGAAAAGCAGGTAATAAAAATGCAGATACCAATAATAAAAATAATACTCGTTTCATAATGGTAGTTTTTATTTAGTTGTTTTATTATATAATTTCCGGTTTTTCAGATTGTTATCATATATCACCGAATATTAATTTTCCCACATATACGTATAATTTTCTCCAATAGTTTTCAGCATCCATTTAAAAAAGTATAAAAGCAGCATACTGACATTTCAGCGAAAATGAATACATTTGTGTGAAATAGTTGTCTGTTATTTGGTAGTGCATAATTTGTGCCGTAAGTGAATAGACAATTATAAAAAATCATAATACTATCTTAAGTCAATATAAAATTTTTGACCGTTATGAAAACTTCTGATATAATATGTGCCATATCGACAGCTCCGGGGGCTGGTGCTATTGCAGTATTGCGATTGTCCGGAGAAGGAGCCATTCTGTTGACAGATCGGCTGTTTGTTTCTCCTTCAGGGAAAAAGTTGGCAGATACTGTTGCAAATACGGTTCATTTCGGTCAGATTTACGAATCGGAGGCTTTGGTTGATGAGGTTTTGGTGACAATATTCCGTGCCCCTCATTCTTTTACAGGGGAAGAATCGGTTGAGATTTCTTGCCACGGTTCGGTGTATATACAGCAACGCCTGTTGCAATTGCTGGTGAATACCGGAGCACGTCTGGCACTTCCGGGAGAATTTACACAACGGGCTTTTCTGAATGGAAAGATGGATCTTTCGCAGGCCGAAGCTGTAGCCGATTTAATCGCTTCCTCTTCAGCTGCTGCCCATCGTATGGCAATGAATCAGATGAAAGGTACTTTTTCTGCAGAGTTGCGGAAACTGCGGGCAGAATTGTTGCATATTACTTCGCTGCTGGAACTGGAACTCGATTTTTCAGAAGAGGATGTGGAATTTGCCGACCGTTCGGAATTGCAACAGATAGCCCGTTATATAGACGGATTGCTGGGGCGTTTGTGCAGTTCCTTTTCCCTAGGAAATGTGATTAAAAACGGGGTGCCTGTCGCCATTGTCGGAAATACCAATGTTGGGAAAAGTACTTTACTGAATGCTCTCCTGAGCGAGGAGCGTGCCATCGTTTCGGACATCGCCGGCACTACCCGGGATGTCATCGAGGATACGGTCAATCTGAACGGCATTACGTTCCGTTTTATCGATACTGCCGGCATACGCGCTACAGCCGATGAAATCGAAACAATCGGTATAGAACGTACTTTTGCCAAAATCGGTCAGGCAAGTGTGGTATTGCTGCTCACCGACCTGAGTCGTGGGGTGGAATCTTTTGAAGAATACTACCGGCAGGTAAAAGCTCGGTTATCCCCTTCCGCACGCCTGATCATCGTGCTCAACAAAACCGACCAGGTCGACGATCTCCTGACCCCTCAGGAAACCATCCGTCTGTTTACAGCCGGTGAAGAGATCATTCCCATCTCGGCCCGTACAGGTGCCAATATGGAGCTGCTGATCCAGGAACTGACTGACACAGTCAATTTCCATGCTTTAAATTCCTCTGACGTCATCGTCAGCAACGTCCGCCATTACGAAGCCCTTAAAAATGCCCGTACTGCAATCCAGCGTGTCATAGAGGGTCTGGAATCCGGTATCAGCGGTGAGTTTATTTCGCAGGATATACGTGAGTGCCTGCATTATCTTGGCGAGATTACCGGGGAGATTACAACGGATGAGGTACTGGGAAATATTTTTGAGCGGTTTTGCGTCGGAAAGTGATGGCTTGGAAATAGCCATAAGCAACCATAACCATTTAGAATAAA
>CAJMQA010000022.1 GCA_905215395.1 uncultured bacterium
AGTGGTAGTCATATTTTGGTTAGCTGCATAAATTGTTAATCCGAAACTAGTACCCAATACCCTGACATTTTGTATTCCCGAATGCACGATAAAAGGACAATCTGCATTTTTAGCCACCTCAAAATAGGCTTCCCCTTCCAGAAATACCTCCCGGGTAGTTCCGGTAAACACCTCCGGATATTTCAGGGTAGATTCTGAATTCAGCCAGACTCTCGTCCCATCTTCCAGAGAAATCTGAAATTCTCCTCCCCGGGGAACAATTACTTTATGATAGGCCAACACTACCGGAGTCAGCGTATCCGGCCGGAGATAATCCAGACAGCAACTATCCACAATAATATTTTCAGAAATCCTATTATTGCCCCCGTATTCCAATTTTGTCAGGTTATAAACCTTACCATCAGCCAGTTCCAGAATCGCATTCCGTTGGCCGGGACGGATCTGTATCTCCGCTTCCGAAGAAACGTTTTTTAAATCTTGCGGCATGATTAAAGGTATTACCCCCAATAAAATAACAATTGAAGCCGCCACCATACTACGCCATAACAGACGGTTACGTCCGGTCTTTGGCCTCTGTTTATTTATCCGGCTCTGTAAATCAATCCATGCACGGCTCACTTCTGCACAATCCGGCCTTCTAACCTCTTGTAATTCATAAAAAGATTTTAGATTCTGATAATACCTCTGATGATCAACATCCTGAATCCATATCTCAAAGTGTTTGACTTCCTCTTCCGTCAAATGGTTCTCCAGTTTTTTATAAAGTAATTCTATCGTTATTTCTTTTTTTTCCATCGCATCTCATTGGATTGATTCCATTATTTCAAACAAAAAGGTTCCTTTATTTTAGTGAAATCGGTGGAATCAGTGAAACTGGTGAAATCGGTTCTGTTTTTCCACTGTTACCTTCCTGTTTCAATTTCTTTCAATTCTACTTTTCTATTCTTTTTTAATCAGTTATCTGTATATTATTTCAACTTACATCTGATCAGAGAACACCGATTTCACTGATTCCACCGATTTTACTGGTTCCAATTTTTTGAACAAAATATTGCCAGAAATAATCGAACGTTTAAATTGTCATATAAAACTATAATTTCAATCATACACTCTTAAAACGAACTCATTTTTATTTTGTATGACAAGAATTCAATATTTTTATAAAAAACACCTAAAAATTGAACTGAATTCCTATATAAATCAATCTTTTCTGATATTTTTCCCAACCAAGGATGGATTTGTAATCCATACTATATACAGGATAATTTCTATTTGATTTATCAAGAATATTTGTAACCGTGAAAAATGCGAGTAAGTGGCTTTTTTTTAACCGGAGAATCTTATTTATAGTCAAATCTAACGAATTATAAGCAGCCACTTGTTCCGAATTAAAATCGTCCTATCGTACGGGCAATAGAAAATTCCAAACCTTTTATCCTTCGCTCCACAGTCGCCTCCTTCCCATTCTCAGAAAAATAATCCCGGGTATTTTCATTTTTTAAATAGGAAGAGAGTTTCAGATCAAATCCACCAATACTACCTGTCAAGTCAACAGAATATTGACGGGAAGAATGCAGAGCAAAGTTCTGACTATTATATGCCGGCACATTGTACGTATGATACTTTCCGGTTGATAATAGTAATGAAAATTTCTCACTCATATTCCATCGTCCCGAAACCTGCCAGGAAATGTAATCCGGTTGGTTAGCTTCAGGAATATTCTTTCTGACTGCACCACTGAAAAGTAAATTACGTACAGGCGTATACTTACAATAGAAATAACCGTCCCAAGCACGGTTGGATAATTTATCATCGGCTTCAACGCCCTCTGCTCCCTCCGAATAATCATAAAAATATTTGGGAAAAACACCATAAAATTTAACCCGTGTATACTGATGCGTAAGTCCGGCCTGGAAACCAAAACTACCGATAAAATATTTTGCAGACAATGATGTATACAAGCGGGTCTCCCGTGTCGAACAATCCATAATGCCAAACTGATAACCGCTTTTACAAAGATCTATACCATTGTTCAATTCAAGCATTATACCACTTTGCGGCGCCGCAAAAGTAAAACCTAAAACCTGAAACCAACGCCAGCTTGTTGCCTTACTTTCATCACTGTAATTATATTGCTCCGCATCTGCCCGGTAATACTCATCGATAGCATATTCATAAAGATTAAATTTTAATCGGGGAGCTAACTGCAGGTGTAAATTCAAACCACCATCCGTCGTGTTAAAACGTTTCAGAAAGTCCATATTACCAGTATTAAGCCATAAATATGGAGTCGAAAATTGATGATTAGCATATACCTGTACGAAATTTTTATCCGATATCTCTTTATTGATCAGTACACCAACATTCGCAAGTGACAAAGATAATTTCAGATCATCACCAGTGATACGATCAGGCGTTTCGATTTCAACCGCACCCGCAATTGAGTTTCCTATTGTCAAGGGGGGGATTACCCGCGTAGACTTTCATCTGACCAACAAGTTCAGTATTGAAAATAGACAAATTCCCGATACCGTTCAACTGGTTATTGCGCACCGGTTTCCAAATAGGCGCGCAAATTATCTCCATCCAATTCAATTGCCTTCTGTGCCATTGATTTTGCCTGATTACTAAGTTTTATCGTTGCTAACCATCCTGAAAAATTAATTTGATAATTTTTCAGCATGCCTAGTAAAGCATAATCTTCAGTTGTCTTTCCCTTTATCGATTCCAATAATTCAATTGCTTTTTCAGTAAATTTCCCAGCATCCTCCTTTTTTTTCAATATGCTGGAAAGCACCGCACATTTATAATGAGCATAAGCCTCCCAATACGATAAATATCGATTATTACCGTTGGGATTATAATTACTTAGTTCTCTTATTATCTTTCCTATAGAATCTATTCTTAGCGTATTTATATTTGAGTCAATACGATGTTGGAAATACTGAGCTGATACCAGATTTACATGGAAACACAGGGATAAAACAAAAATAGCTTTCATTGTTTATAATTTTTAGCGGTTCTCTTATCATTTTTCAATCCTACAATCTGGAAAAGAATTCTGTCCAGCCATACTCTCTTAAAACGAACATGCTTTTAGTTTGTATGACAAAAATTCAATATTTTTACAAAAATGATTCGAAGGACAAAAAAGCAATATGACTCCTTGATTTTCAGGATAGATCAGGAATTGCTTTCCTGGTAGCATGCAAGTGAAAATAAAACAATACCATAGTATTAAAGTCGTCCGAAAGTAGTTCGCGTAATTTTTTATATCCGCGGAAAATCTGAGTTTTTATGGTGTTCATTGATATTCCCAACTCAGCAGAGATTTCAGTATACTTCTTTCCATCAATAATATGCATCCGGATAATCTGCTGACATTGTTCCGGCAAGGAATTGATGGCCTGATTAATTTTACATACCAGTTCTTCACTGATCACTTCATCGACATCAGCAGCATACATCATTGCCTCCGCCATCAGCACCTTATGATTATCCTGGACTTTCAAATGTCGCAAATAATCCAAAGCCGCATTCCGGGAAGAGGTATATAACCAGGATTTGATACTGACATCGGAAGAGAAATTAGGAAAATTCTCGTATAATTTAAAGAAGACGTCCTGAATCAAATCTTTAGCCAGCTCCCGATCGCCCACATGCCGTTCCACAAAAGGCAACAACACCGGAAAATACTTCCGGAACACGCCTTCAAATGCGTTATTGGTATGTAAAGCTGTTCCTTTAATCATAAATTCAGATAACCTCTTATATTCTGCAAGGACAAATATATTATATTTCTCTTAATATTTATAAAAAAATCTTTTATCTTGCAATATAAACTAAAATGCTGTATTATGAAAAAGATGATATCCGTATTTCTTGTTACATTTTTACTTTTCAGCTGCTCGACTACAGAAAAACAAAAATTACCGGAAATCGTCAAATACAATGGAGCGACTATTTCTTCTGTCAGGGAATTTATACAGTCCATAGAAGCAGTTAAATTAGATCATCAGGATAACATTATTATTGGAAGCTGGAATGTCATCCGGCAACAAGATTCTTGTTACTACATAGGAGATTTACAGGGAACAGGACTGATATACAGATTTAACCGGAAAGGTCATTTTCTGGATTCTATCGGCAAGGTCGGAAGAGCTCCCGGAGAATATCTGTATTTAAATGATTTTTACATTTCTGATACGGCCAATCAGATATATGTGAAATCTTTTCCGGATTTCCGTTTATATCTTTACGACAAGCAGGGATAATTTATTCAGCAAAAACAAGCACCTTTCAGCGCTCTGAGCTTTACAAAAAAAGGAAATGATTTCTGGCTGTATACTGGCCATGACAATATGCATCATCTGGAAAGGGTTCTGCATGTTGACAGTTCTCTGAATATCCTGCACAAATTCCTGCCTCTGGAAACAAAAGCTTTTCCGATTTCCAACGATCCCGCTTTCACTTCCTGGAAAAATGAACGTTATCTGACAATTACCTTGGATCCGTTCATATACCAAATCTCCGGTGATTCTCTGGTATCTATCATTCAATTCGATTTCGGGAAATACAATGTGACCCCAAATTTCTGGAAAGCAGAAGACAAAGCTTTGATTCAGAATCCTGAGTTACTTGAAAATGCCGATCCGGAAATGGATATGTTTATTTTGCTTTGTACAATGAAATAAAATTCTTTATTTCCCTTCCGGCAATAAAACAAAGGTCAAGGGCCGGGAAGGGTCGAGATATTTCCGGGCAGCTTTCTGTATATCTTTTACAGTAAGCCGTTCAATCATTTTCCCACGTTCCAGAAGAATACCGGGATAATCTCCGTATAATGCGGCAGCAGACATCCGGGAAGCCCAGACTCTGTTATCCTGCAAATTAACGGCATAGGATTGCCGCCTTTTTTGTTTTACACGCTCCAATTCTTCCTGTGTAGGTCCTTCTGTTATCAGTTTCTGCATTTCGGCAATCGTTCTCTCACGAACCTCCTTCCATATTTTCACATTCGTTCCAAAAGAGATCTCAAAGAATGCATAAGGATCATGCCTGCGATTTACTGCATCCGATAAATGCACTCCGTATACACCTCCCATATCTTCCCGTATAGCTTTAAATAAACGCGAAGAAAGTAATTCAGAAAAAATATTCAGGCAATAACTCTGATATTCATCCCAGTCTGCTTTTTTTATAAACCGCAACACGACAGATACTTTATCTTCCTGACCTTTGTAAAAAATATATTCTGCAGGTGCGGAGGGATAAGTGGGATGACGGGGAATACTTTGCTTTTTCTTCCCCGTTCCAGGAATTCCTGCCAAATAAGTCAATACATACGGTTTTATCTCCTCCGGTGTAAAATTACCCGCAAAAATATAGTTCATTCCCTCCGGATCACTGAACAATCTTTTATATACGGCAGCAATTGTGTCCGGATGAATCTGTCCGGATTCACGGCATTTATAATACTATCCATCTGCCGGTTAAAATAATCCTCCGGATCATTCACCAGGGCAATCTTTCTATCCTGACGTAATTTCTGCCAGCTTTGAAAAGCATCCGGTTCAAAAGAAGGCGCGACATGATAAAGGTGTAATAACTGGAAAAATTCTTCCATATCGTTCCCCGCAAAATATCCTGCCATAGAATGCTCGTAACATCCGACAGACTGGGATACTGAAATCCGGCATCCTGTCAATATTTTACGC
The DNA here is from genome assembly GCA_905215395.1 of uncultured bacterium. Lineage (GTDB taxonomy): Bacteria > Bacteroidota > Bacteroidia > Bacteroidales > Marinifilaceae > Odoribacter. The sequence goes on from CAJMQA010000022.1 coordinate 5,718, forward strand.
ATTTGTACAATGGACAATCCGGCTACTCCATTCACATCTGCAATCTCACTGACCATCATAGCTGAAGAATCACAAACTGGCGAAAATAGGCTATACCCCCCATCTCCGATCGCTCTGAAAATCACTGTATTATTAAAATCACCCGTTTTGAGCAAAACCCTCGCTCCATTAGAGAGAGTCCAGGAGATTATGCCGGAGCGTTTATCTGTATCTTCCCGAAGTATCTTTCCAGAGACCGGAATAGCAGTCATCAATGCCTCCGGCAAATGCTGTTCTTCGTAAGGCACAGTCTTTTCCCGATGAAAATTAGTGACCAGTTCCTGTATTTCATTCTCTGAAGGATATTTCACCCCTTCTCTTTCCGGAGCAGTAATCACTACCACACGGTTGCGTTCTGCAAAATATTCCTGACACAGATCATGAATATCCTCAGGAGTTATTCCCGCTAAAAATTCCCGGGCCATTTTATACTCTGACTCAATGGCAACAGCAGGTTCCCCATACAAATATTCGACCTGACAAAGGTCAGCCAGATCATCAGAATTCATTTTAAAACGATCCGCATAACGACGCTCATATCCGGCACTGATTTTCTTCTTCGCCCGCTTCAATTCCGATAAAGATACTCCATAATCACACATTCGTTTATTTTCATACAGCAACATCTTCAGCGCTTCCATCTCCTTGCCTGAAACAGCCTTAGCATATGCAGAATAAATATCACATCCGCGGTTAAAACTCCCATAACCAGCTTCAGCCTCTGTAAAAGGAATACCCTTCTCATCAATCCTTTCCTGTAACCGCATATTCAAGATCGTTGAAAATAAAGAATGGCACAAATGTTTCCGGAGCTCCTCAGGAGAGGTTATTTTAAACGGTTCATGTTTATAAAACAGTTCAACCACCGAACTTGTCGCCTCAGGGTCAGTGACAACAGCGACCTTTACCTCTGCATGCCCAGGGACTCTCAGATCGGGCAATCGCAGGGGAACCGATGGCAGCCCGATATCACCAAATCTTCGGATGACCTCTTGCCGCATATTTTCTACCTCCATATCTCCGATAATGACAAGCGCCATACGGTCGGGACGGTAACAGTCCCTGTAAAATTTACGCAACTCTTCCTGTGGGAAAGCCGCAATAACTTCCTCCTTCCCTATCACAAAACGGTTCGGGTAAAGAGAACCGCCTAACAGTACCGGATAATATTTTTCCCTCATCCGGGTATTCGCCCCCTGTCCCAATCTCAATTCCTCCAATATAACACCTCTTTCCTGCTCAATCATCAGTGAATCCAACAGTAAACTTCCGGCCCAATCCCGTAAAACCTGTAATCCCAGATCACTTTTTTCAGCAGCAATATTCAAATAATAGACTGTCTCATCTGTTTTCGTCCGGGCATTCAGATCACGCCCCAATTTCACTCCTGCAGCTTCCAGTTCAGGAATAAGCTTGCCTGGAGGAAAAGAATCAGATCCTTTAAACGCAATGTGTTCCAAAAAATGAGCCAGTCCCTGTTGAGCATCCGACTCAGAAGTAGAACCAGCATTTACAATCAAGCGGAAATGTATTTTTCCTTCCGGAACCTGATTCGAACGCAAGTAATAGGTCAATCCATTGCTAAGCTTTCCGGAAACAAAACGGGCATCTCTGACTAGGGAGTCTACCGGAATAGCCTTCAAACACACAGAGAAAAAAAGAAAACAGACGACAAACAGTTGCTTCATCATTTCAATCTAAAACAAATAACCAATACGAAATAAATAATCATTACGCATATCTTTCTGATCTGCATGCCGGAAGTTGACATCCACACCTATGCTAAACCACTGGGTTTTCAGAAATTTGAAATTATATTTTATGAAAATTCCACCCCCATAATAATTCTGTTTAAAGTATTCATAATCGGCCTGAACCAAACCTTTAACAATGGTCTGATCATATTCATCTTCAACTGCATTCGAGCGGTTGTAAGCCATAGAATGATCGGTCACAGCATTATACAGGCCTTTTAAACCGGTCTGTAACCATTGATTTTCCGACAAGCCGAAATTTTTGCTCACCTGGAATTCCCCCAAAATCCGGGAATACCGGATATATGAATTTGCTACTTTGTAGCTATCGTCATAATCCTCATACATTCCTTTTACTCCAATTGTCCAGCCATAGAGATTTTCATCGTTCAGAATATTCAACCGGTAATTTCCTCGTATCCGGTTGATTTTACAAACCGACCGGTCAGGAGCTTCGGATATCGTCACATAATCGGTCTGTTCAAAACGTTGCCCTATTTCCGTACCTTTCTGTTCCACTGAAGAATACTCCAGATCCAATTTGTGAATCATCCTTTTTGTACACAACGATAAACGGACCTCTGCCCCCAACTCTTCGTCTTTCAACTGACCAATACGTTTGGGACGATTCCGTTCTTTGTCTATATCGTCGGTATTCTCCTCATAATTCATATATTTGCCTGAAACAAAAGCCGAAAAGCGTTTAGAGACGAATGCATATTGAACAGAAATTCCTTTCCCATTCCCTTCGTAAGAACGTTCACGCCGAGTGGTATTGAAGGTCTCATAAAAGTACTGTCCCATTCCCCGCAGCAGATAGAGTTTTTGTAATTCTGAAGCATTATAAAGCATCAGATCAACATCTTCCCGGTAACGGCGATAATGAAAACCTCCCCCGATTGTATGTTGTCCCAGGAAAAAAGCGACAGAAGGACTGATATTGATCTGATTAGAATTGGTTTGCGGACGGGGATCGGTCTTTTTGGCCCCTCTTCCCACTGCCAGGTCCAGTTCCAGACCAACGGAAAAAAGTTCAAACCATACCGGAGAAGCAGCTTTCACATACATATCATACTGCTGTTTCCGCCAATCTCCGCCGGTGCTGTCAGCAATCTGATATGGAGTACCCCGGTATGGGTCAAGAATGGAGGTGTATTGTACACCATCATCAAATGCCTGTTTAAAATTAAAATTTCCCTGCAGATAAACCTGACCGATGGATAAGCCTCCCAAAGCCGAAAACCGGTAATGGGTCGATTGGTCTGATTGCTGAGGCCGATGGAAATCCCCGGTCTTCAGATCTGCTCCCAAATTCAGTTTAGAGAACTCCAGACGATTATCTCCGGCAAGACCGGCAGCGTTCCCGGAAGTATACCAGGCATGATTATCCATAAAATAATCAAAGACCACCGGATTGAATTGTTTCTCCTGTGCCTGTAGCGTCATATAGCCACCACAACAAAATAGGAGTACCGGAATTATGCAGGTAAATTTCATCTCTGTCATTTTTTAAATTAAAACCTGGAAGAGACCTGCGACCATTCCTTCCGGTCAGTCGCAGGCGGTAATTTACATATTACCTTTCACTCTGTCTTTACAAACATTCTTTATTTCAAAGGCGTTGTATTTACTTCAAAATCATCCTTCGAATTATTGGTATCCTTATAAACAACACGACCATCAACAGCCTCTTCCTGCTTACGGATTATGCTTTTTCCTTCTTTCGACGGACAAGTAACATAACCTCCGTCGAGATCTGTGCCAAAGCGTTTATTCTCCAAAGAACTGGTATTGGGAATCAAATCCACAGCATCCACGACCATTTTATTCGGAACTTTCAGACATTTATAAGGTTCATCCCATTCATCCATAAGATCATATATATCCCAAACAGATTCCGGAGCAAGGACATAGTTTGTTTTTAGCTGTTCAAATTCACTTGTTGTCGCTTCAAAAATTAGAGTCGAAGTCCCCTGGAAAGAGGCCAGCCACAAACGGTGTTTAGGTAAGGTCAATACAAAAACATCTTCCATATTTGGTGCTGCATAATCAACATTAGGGTTATTGGCAAATCCGGAGGCATAGGCCTCATAATCAGCTCCGGATAAATCCACCGGACTATTCGGATTCAGATTCTGATCCCCTTTGTGATTGGCAGCCATCGCTGCAATAACGATTTGTTTACCAGGAGCTAAGGTTGCAGTACTACCGGTCTTCACAATTTTCCATGCCGAATTTACATACACATGCTGAGGATTAGAAGCATTCTCACCATCCCAGGGTGCCGGTTTAGCCACAAACGATTCTGCATGTCCGATGTAAATATTATCCAGACTGACCGGGGCATCGCTGTTGTTATAAATAACGTAAAACTGATCGTTCCGGTAAATGGCAGTCCCTGAAACACTCGGACATCCGGCATAATAAATTTCTTTCAGCACCAAAGCGCTTTGAACATTTTCCTGTAATTCAAGCGACTGTGTTTTCATATCCTGATTCAAAGCCATCACCAGGGAAGCAATATTACCGGCCAAATTTACTTTGACACTATTGGCCACATCAAACCCCTGCTCTTCTGCCTCCTGAGGAGACAAAGTAGTCCTTACACTGACAGCATAATTACCAGGTAACAAATCAGTTAATACCAGTTTTCCCATTTCTGTCGTGGTTTCCGTTCTGGACGACTGTTCTGTCAGGTTCGTCAGAGTTACCACCGGTTTATTTGTAAAAGCTTTAGACACACCCAACGTCTTGTAACTAACATTCAAGGTCAACGATGTATAAGGCGATGTCTTATCATCATCACTACAGCCAGCCAATGTCCATCCGAACATCAGGCCGATCAATAAAAGTTTCAGCATTGTTTTCATAAGTGGTAATTTTAGTATAACATAGAAAATTGAAAATTTTAAAATTTCACCCACAACTCGGCTCCGAAAAACTGCTCCGGATTCCGGGTCTTATAGCTTCCCGAGGTTCGGTTACTTTCCTCCTTAGGCAGATGCATAAAGAGATTGTTGACAAAAAATGCAAATCCCAGATAACTTCCGACTTCTTTGGTCACCCTCAGGTTGAACAACCAAAGAGGATCGTATTTTTCTTTAATACCCCGGGAATCGGAAATATAGCGTTGTAATTCCGGACGGATAATCTCATCTGCCCCTATGGTATGATAAGATAAATCCTGAGCAGAGATATAGCCTACCGGACGTATATTCTCTAAACCCAAAAATTCATGCGTATCCTTCCAAATGGTCTGAGCTGCCAGTGAAACGACAAATCCGGCCTTTGGGATATTACTGATTACCCGGAGCGTAGTGGAAAAACGTTCGTACTTACTGCCGTCTCCCGAAGCATACACACCGACATCAGGATACACACCGTTCTTTTCTGATTGCTGATAGAAAGCAGGATTGGTATTGTACAACTTGCTCACCATCCAGGCCCCGTTGAAAACAAAAGAGGTATGAAGTGCAGATATCCGCCCGAAATTTAAATCAAACTCAATCCCTTTCGTTTCATTTACTTTATTATTCAGAGGCCGGTTAGAAGTCAGCATTTGATTGACCACTTTATCCACACTCAGGAGCGGATAGTTTCCTTCCCGGGCCTCTCCCTTGTATTTGACCAGATCGAACAACTGCCAGGAATCCATATCGGTGCTGAACGAATATCCGTTTTTCAGTTTCTCACTGAAGGCTGTGACAGAAAAATTCATCTGCCCCAATTTGATGTCCGCCCCGATTTCAGCTTTCCTGTTTTTCGCAATCTTCAGGCCAGGATTTTTCGTATCATAAACTTTCGTGGTCAGAATATATAATTTCTGGCTTTCCTGAATCCCTGGTTCTCCTATATTCTGGTAATTCACATAATCATAGTATCCCGGGTCCGGATAAAGATACATCAGGGTCGGAGCCTTGGCTGTAATTCCCCATCCCCCTTTCAGGATCACCTTTTCCTTCACAATTTCATAAGAGGCATTTACCCGGGGAGACCACACCTTACCCACATGCTCATCCAGCATCCCGACATGGTCATAACGCAATCCCAACTGTAATTTAAATGCCCTGGCCCAAATACTTGCTGAAATATTGTCTTCCAGAAAAATTCCCAATTGATGCAAAGCCGGAATATCCCGGTAAGGACGCATCCTCAACCCTCCTTCGGGCGGACGTTTGGGATCGAATATCTTCCCATCCCCGAAATTCACATCCGTTTTCCAATCTCCGCCTACCACAATCCGGTTTCCAATACCGCCTACCTCCCCATAAAAGTTGGCTAGCAGTTTTCCAAATACATTCAAAGGCCGTCCTTTGATATGAAACTGAGCCAGATATTCGTAAGGCAGGAAGTCTGTAACAGCCTGCGGGTCGACCGTTCCCAGGTTAGTAATGGGATTCCCCTTCCCATCCAATATTTCTTGCGAGCGGTTGGAAGCTACGGTTCCATCCTTTGTCGCCGTCGTTATCATGTATCCTCCGCCGTTCTTTATCTCCTGGTTATAACCATTCTGAATCTCATAGTTTGCAGACAAGTTCATCCGGAGATACTTCAGAAATGAATCTTCCATATTCCAGGTCCAGTTGGTATTGAAGCGGAAACCTGTATTTTCAGATTTCTTTTTACGTTGATAACGAATATCTGAAGGGTCTAATTTCGATCCATCCAGATCTGTATAAAATCCCAGACTGGTATTGGTCCGTATACGTTCATTAAAAGCTCTGGAATACAGGGCGTTTGCAGTCATTCGCCGGAAACTCTGATTCGGTCTTCTCTCATCCGACAAGGAATGAGCATAATCGAAATCTACATTTAAGCTTCCCCCCTTTTCACCCAGATCAAAACCCTTCCCCAGGGATGCCTGTGTCAATACAGGATTAATCTTTACTCTTGCCTGAAAAGGATATTTTCCGGCCCTCGGATTGACAATAATCACTCCGGATGTCAGGTCTCCGTATTCGACAGAAGGAATTCCACGAATCACATCCACAGATTCAATATTATCCACTCCTATTTGCCGTAAATCATTTCCGGCTCCTGCCGTAGAGGCAAAATTTACATTCAAATTTCCATCCTTGGCCGTATTACCGATCTGTAAATTGGCATTATTAGAGAGTGGAGCTCCATTGACAACAATAGATGTCCCCAGACTATTCAGTGCATCTCCCTGTACCTGACGGATATTTGCCCGCACCGGCGAATTCAGGGTTGGGTTTGAAGCCAGTTGTCCGGGAAGAAGTTCCAACACATCTCCCAGATTAGTCGCCTGCAAGTGATCTATAGCAGAGCGTGAAATAGACGAAGAAGTCGAAGCACCGGTCTTATTACTCTTAGCCACCACCGTAACCTGACTGATGGCAAAATTTTCCTTCTCCAGCACAAAACGGTAAACCGAATCTTTTTTGCTGATATCCACCGTTGTCTCCAGAGTAACCTGACCGACACAACGAATTTCGATAACTGTTTTACCTGCAGGAACAGACTTGAACAGAAACATTCCCTGTGCATCACATATATTCCCGATACCATACTTAGGCAGATAAACGGTTGCAGCTATCAGAGGTTCCCCGCTTTTCTTATCGTAAACATAGCCTTTAAAATTTACCCCCGCTTCTTCCAGGGATGCAGACCTCTTAATCACCGTCACCCCTTTCTCCTGCAAATAGATAAGCCCGGTTCCCTTTAAACATTTATCTAGCACTTCCTTCACAGGCATATTTTCTGCCTTCACCTCAATCCCATGTACCGATTTGATATCCTCATCGCTGTACACAAACACCATATGAGTCTGGCGTTTTAACTCCCAAATCACCTCTTCCAGAGAGGCATTGTTTTTGACCATAGAGACCCGCTGGGCACTCACATTTCCGAAAGTTTGTATAAAACTGCAAAATAGAAACAGAGATAACAATTTCATAAATAACAGGATTTTTAAGATTTCTCCCCACCGGGGAAAAAGATCTTTCCATTTTTTCTTCATAACTTTGCAATAAGTTAATTAAACTTCGGTTATTGACTGGGAAACCGGGTAATGTTGGTAGCAAGCCCCGGTTTTCTTTTATCGGTTACTGATTATAATGTTCTGTCCATCCCGGCTGAAATTCACTTTTTCCAATTTCCGGAGAATATCCAGAACATCGTCAATGGTATCATAACGGCCGAAATTACCTGAGAAACGCATCTCTTTCACTTTTGTATCCCTATAGATAACAGTCACATCATACCATTTCGCCAGACTATTCATGACATCCTCCAAACGTTGGCCTTGAAATACAAACATTCCGCTGGTCCAACCTGTATACAGTTCCGTATCCACTAATTTTACTTCGGTTTTTCCGTTATGCTTATCCATAAGAAACTGCTGGGAAGGATTTAACCGGACCTGATTTACCAGAACACATCCTTCTACAAGGGTCGTATGAACCCAAGATTCGGATGCATATGATTTTACATTGAATTTTGTTCCGGTCACCCGTATACTCATTTTATCGGCATGAACTATAAAAGGCCACTCCTCAGCTTTACTGACTTCGAAAAAAGCCTCTCCTTCCAAAAATACTTCCCGGCTCTCACTGGTAAAATCTACAGGAAATTTCAACTCTGAATCACAATTCAGCCAGACTTTAGTTCCATCAGAAAGTTTTACAAAATAATCTGCCCGGCTAGGTATCCTTATCGTATGCCAAACCTGTTCCTCCGGACTTTCCAAAAGCTTACCCGCCCGATAATTCAACTGACAGGAAACTGTATTATTGGCTATCTCTTCATCATTCTCCTGAATATCCTGAGCATTTCCGGTCAAATTGATCTGGTGTCCGTCAGATAGAATCAATTCTGCCGTTTTCCGGCCAACAGGAATTTCCCGGGGCAAAGATGCAACAGATGTTTGCTGTACACCGGAAGGATAAAACAGAGCTAAAGCTCCCAGTCCGACAAGCAGACAGGCAGCGGCTGCAATGCGTGTCCATTTTATACCCGAACCCCATTTTATCCGCCGTTGTATGCGTTGATATTCCCGTGAAGTACAGAAATCAGTCTTCTGATTATCCCGCAATAAAACTTCCCGGTAAACCCGCACCTCCTCAAACAAACGAAAATTTTCTTCCTGTTGCAGCCAATGGATAAATTCAGGATTATTCAAAGTTTCCGGATGATTCAAATGCTCGAGGATATAATCTATATTTTCCATAAGGAATCATTATTACTGTGAATCTTTTCTATATTCACAAGGAAACAATGAAAACTAATGAAAGAAAAATAAAAAAAGATTATTTTTTAACATTTGACTTGAAGTAAGCCAGGAAAAACAGAAGATTAATGTCAGGAAAATCTTTCCTCAAAAGCTTCAGACCAATGGCAATATGAGTTCTGACAGTCGTAATAGAGATATTCAATTCTTCAGCAATTTCTTTGTGCTTCTTGCATTCGACAAAACACAGATACATCACCTCCCGGCAACGTTCCGGCAACTGTTCCATCCGAGCTATAATCCTGTTCACTAATTCCTCATATCCCCCGTCATTCATTGTCTCATACAGCTCACCCAAAACCTGTTGTCTGGAAATATGCTTCCCTTCCACCTTCATATGTTCCAGATAATTGAGGGTACGGTTACGGGTAAGACTCACCAGATAAGGATAAATCGGTTTCTCAAAATCTATATCCAAACGACGGTCCCACACCCCCATAAATACATCGTGTACGATATCCCGAGCCACTTCATCATCCTTTGTAAAACTCATCGCATAAAAACACAAAGATCTGAAATGCAACTTGAAAATATCTTCAAACTGCACCATAAACTCCTGATTTTTCCGTTTTAAAGTCATTCCTCAAATCTCTGATTCTGCAAAGGTATAAAAGGATTGCTTTAATTTTACACATTTATCTTATAAATAAATTAATGTATTTTGATTTTTTTTAAACTTCAGAAATAAATCTATAATTCCAGGAGTATTTTTGTAAAAAATCCTTAAAATTGCAAGATCAACCAACCCTTTACAATCATAAAAAAATAGTGCCCATACTTATTGTTATATTTTTACTTTTCAGCTGCTCAACCACTGAGAAACAAAACTTACCCGAACTTGTCAAATATAACGGGGCTACTATTCCTTCTGTCAGGGAATTGGTTCAATCCATAGAAGTCATTAAATTGGACCATCAGGATAGCATTACCATCGGAAACTGAAATACTGTCCAACAACAGGATTCCTCATTTTACATCGGAAACCTGCAAGGAACAAGACTGATTTACAAATTTAACCGACAAGGACATTCCCTGAATTCGATCGGCAAAACCGGAAGAGCTCCCGGAGAATACCAGAGTTTAACAGACTTTTATATTTCTGATACAGCCAATCAGGTATATATCCAATCTGCCCCCGAATTTTCGCTTATACCTTTATGACAAACTAAGGGAATTTTATTCAGCGGAAACACAATATACCCGATAGCTTTTGGAAGTCAGAAGATTGGATGGAAGCTTTTACCAGGCTCAACAACAACGGATTTTTCAGTTTCGGGAATTTTTTCATCAACGATGATTATTCCATTACAGCCTTTACTTTCCAAATGGGAAACACTGAACGTCAGAGCTCTTTTGTTTATGCAATCAAAAATCTGAATACCAATCATTGGGATTGGGTCTGTCACAAAGTAAACTCCTCACAAGACCAAATGTTCAATTTAAAAGAGTCGGGACTGGACTGTTTTTCCCACATGCAAGGTTTCACCCAGGACGGCAAACTCATGTTATTTTTATATGCTCATGAACTGATACAGAACCCTGAATTACTTCAAAATGCCGATCCGGAAATGGACATGTTTATTTTGCTCTGCACAATGAAATAATTCTCTTTGCATAAGATAAGCGACGCTTCAACAAAGCCCGAACAAGTTTGGCTTTGTATCGGGCTTGTATTATCTTTGCGAGCCAAATGATAAACATGATATAACCCATGATTTCAGCAGATGCACTCACAGTAGAGTTCGGAGACAGAGTACTTTTTAAAGACATTTCTTTCCAGATCAATGAGAAGGACCGTATAGCCCTCATGGGCAAAAACGGTGCAGGTAAATCTACTTTGCTTAAAATTCTTTCAGGGCAAAGAAAACCAACCCGGGGAAATGTAACTATCCCCAAAGATACAGTTGTCGCTTACCTTCCTCAACATCTGATGACTGAAGACGGACGGACTGTCTTTGAAGAGGCTTCTCAAGCCTTTGCGCATTTGTTTGCCATGGAAAAACAGATCGAAGATCTGAACCGCCAATTGACGGAACGCACCGACTATGATTCTCCGGAATATTTCAAGCTGATAGAAGATGTTTCTGCTTTAAGTGAAAAATATTACAGCATCGACCTAACCCATTTTGAAGCAGATGTCGAAAAGATCCTGATCGGACTGGGATTCAAACGGGAAGAACTACATCGCCCGACCAGTGATTTCAGCGGAGGCTGGCGGATGCGCATCGAACTGGCTAAAATGCTGTTGAAAAATCCGGACGTTCTCTTGTTAGACGAGCCGACCAATCATCTGGATATTGATTCTATCCAATGGTTGGAAGATTTTCTGATCAGCAATGGAAAAGCTGTCGTAGTGATCTCGCATGATAAAACCTTTATCGATAATATTACCACCCGGACCATAGAGGTCACTATGGGGCGTATCTATGATTACAAGGTGAATTATTCCAAATACCTGGAATTGCGCAAGGAGCGGCGTGCCCAGCAACAAAAAGCCTATGATGAACAACAAAAAATGATTGCCGAAACTAAAGAGTTTATCGAGCGCTTCAAAGGGACCTACTCCAAAACCTTACAGGTACAATCCCGGGTAAAAATGCTGGAAAAGCTGGAACTAGTAGAAGTAGACGAAGAAGATACCTCAGCTTTGCGGCTGAAATTTCCTCCCTCTCCCCGCTCCGGAAATTACCCCGTCATCGCCCAAGAGTTGTCAAAACGTTACGGTGAACACGAAGTATTCAATAACGCCGGTTTTACCATCCACAGAGGTGAAAAAGTAGCCTTTGTCGGACGGAACGGTGAAGGAAAATCCACCCTGGTAAAATGTATTATGGGAGAAATTACGGACTATACCGGAACCCTGACTTTGGGTCATAATGTGCAAATCGGCTATTTCGCCCAGAATCAAGCTTCCTTGCTGGATGAAAACCTGACCGTATTTCAAACCGTCGACGATGTAACCCCATTGGAACTGAAAAGCAATACGAAAAATTTATTGGGGGCTTTTATGTTCAGCGGTGACGATATCGACAAAAAAGTAAAAGTCCTCTCCGGAGGAGAACGTACCCGTCTGGCGATGATCCGTCTGCTCTTGCAACCGGTAAACCTGTTGATTCTGGATGAACCGACCAATCATCTGGACCTGAAAACCAAGGATATCCTGAAAAATGCCCTGCTGGATTTTGACGGTACACTGATTGTCGTTTCGCACGACCGGGATTTTCTGAACGGTCTGGTCCAGAAAGTATATGAATTCGGAAACCGGAAAGTGACTGAACATCTGGAAGACATCAACGGTTTCCTGCAAAAGAAAAAAATGGAAAACTTAAGGGAAATAGAAAGTAGCAAAAGATAAATTCCCGGAATACCGGGAATTTACCTTTATTTTACAAGATTATTGAATCCATTTTTCCAACTCAGGGATAATCTCCTTTTGCCGGAAATCCTTGGCCAGAATTTTTCCATCCGGATCAACTAATACAGTATGCGGAATCCCTTTGATACAGTATCGGTCCATCACGTCATCTCCCTTTTGAAGCATCAGGTGGTGCCAGTAACTTTGATCTTCATGGATGGCGTCCACCCAATTCTTTTTAAAACGGTCGGATGAGATGCCCAATACAGTCAGTTTCTCTTTTCCGAAATACTCCAAAGCAGCCTTTAACCAGGGAGTCTCTTCACGGCACCAATGGCAATAGGAATTCCAAAAATCCAAAATGACATACTGTCCGCGCAGATCACTTAACTTCAAGGGTTGATCCAGAGTATCCAATCCCTGTATTTCGGGGGCAATCGCTCCGATGGCACAACCGGCGTAATCATTCAGCTTCTGTTTCATCTTATCTGCATAAACGCAGTTCTGCACTTCAGGAGCAAAAGTTGAAATATACTGCCGCTCCTGTTCCACCCTCTCCAGAGTCGGAAAAGAAGAGCGGTTAAAAATCCGGGTATAATAGATGTAAGCCCCAAACGGAGAATTTTTATGGGCATCCGCCCATTTTTGAGCCACTTTCCGTTTATTCTGCTCTCCTTTCTCATAATAAGGAATCGACTCCTCTTTAATCCTGGCCATCTCTTCCCGGTTATCAGCAGCCCGGGCTACATAAAAAAGCTGATCCAGAGAATCACTAATCCGTTTATAGATTGCAATTTCCTCTTCTTCCAAATACTTCCGGTACAAAGCATCGGATGCAGATCCCCGGACTTCCCAAATGATTTTCTCATCGGCACTTTCCCCCTGCACCACCTGAATCTTTCCAGGTTCAATAAAAAGACCTCCTGCTTTGTCTCCCGCCTTCAAATAATAAAGCTGGGGAGTAAGGCTGTCAAACCTCATACTGAACTTTCCATTCACTACGACAACCGAATCAATGGGTTTCAGACTTCCATAATATTCACTGAGCACCTCACAAAGATACACCCGGCTGACATTTGCATCCTTCAGACTACCTTCAATGATAGTCTTCCCGGACTGGCAAGCAGACAGCAGCAAGCAAAAACCCAATATTTTATTTAATTTCCACATAATTATTTTTTTACAAAAACAGAATATCTTTTATCTTTCCGAATCCGGAATGGATTTGAGTAGAAGGATATTTTCCATCACTATCCACTTTTCCTTAATTAGTCAGATTCAGAATAACTGCCTCCCCATGCCCATCTGAAGTCTCAAGTGCAATACCTAGGCTCCGGTGCGGCAGATGTCCATATTCCTGGTGTTTCTCAT
>CAJMQA010000023.1 GCA_905215395.1 uncultured bacterium
GTGTGATGCCGCATGACCGTCAGGTAGGACAGACCGGTAAGACCGTTCGTCCGAATCTGTATTTTGCTATGGGTATCTCCGGAGCAATCCAGCATTTGGCAGGTATGGAGGAATCTGATTTGATTATTGCTGTAAACAAAGACAAGTATGCTCCGATTTTCAATGTTGCAGACCTGGGAATTGTCGGGGATGTGAAGAAGATTGTGCCCTTATTGACCGAGAAACTGGCAAAGAAATAAACAGATGGAGTATCAGAAATTGCTTGTAGAAAAACAGGGGCGCATTTGTCTGGTCAAAATCAATCATCCGGAAGCATTGAATGCTCTGAATACAGCTATTTTACTGGAGTTGGAGCAGGCTTTCGGAGAGATTGCTGCTGATCATGAGACGGATGTGGTTATTCTGACGGGTGAAGGACGTGCTTTTGTTGCCGGTGCTGACATTTCAGAAATGAGTGTGATGCGGGCGGAGGAAGGAAAACGTTTTGGACGGCTGGGAGCTTCTGTATTCCGGAAGATAGAATTATTGGAAAAACCAGTGATCGCTGCTGTTAATGGTTTTGCCCTGGGAGGTGGATGTGAACTGGCTATGGCTTGCGACATCCGTATAGCTTCTTCAAAGGCTAAATTTGGTCAGCCGGAAGTGGGACTGGGGATTACTCCCGGTTTTTCGGGTACTCAGCGTTTACCCCGTCTGGTAGGACCCGGAAAAGCCAAAGAGTTAATCTTTACCGCAGCGGTTATACATGCGGAGGAGGCTTGCCGGATTGGATTAGTGAACAAGGTGGTGGAGCCTGAAGAATTGATGAATGAGTGTCTGGCATTGGCTCATACTATCGCTTCAAAGGCTCAGCTTGCTGTCCGCTATTCAAAGGAAGCAATCAACCGGGGGCTGGAAACGGATATTGAAACCGGATTGGATATCGAGACCAGTTTGTTCGGTTTATGCTTTGCTACTGCAGATCAGAAAGAAGGTATGGATGCTTTTTTGTGGAAGCGGCAACCTGAATTTAAAGGAAATTGAAATCATATAAAGAATAAAGATATGAAAGTTTGTATTGTAGGAACAGGAACAATGGGAAACGGCATTGCCCAGGTGTTTGCACAAGCAGGGCATGATGTTTTGTTAAAGGGACGTTCTGAGGCTTCTTTGGCTAAGGCTCATAAAGCCATGGATAAGAATCTTTCCAAAATGGTTGAAAAAGGAAAACTGGAAGCAGCGGTGAAAGATCAGATTTTGTCCAGAATCTCTGATACCATGCAATATGAGGATTGTGCGGATGCAGATCTGGTAATTGAAGCTATTGCCGAAGATATGGCTGTAAAACACGAAATATTCAAGTTGTTGGATGGTATCTGTAAGCCTGAAGCTATCCTGGCTACCAACACTTCATCTTTGTCGATTACAGAAGTTGCTGCAGTAACCAGCCGGCCGGATAAAGTTATCGGCATGCATTTTTTTAATCCTGTGCCTGCTATGAAGCTGGTAGAAGTGATCAAAGGACAGCTGACTTCTGCAGAGGTACATGACAAGGTATTTGCGCTTTCACAAGAGATTGGTAAAACTCCGGTAAGTGTGGATGAAGCTCCCGGATTTGTTGTAAATCGGATATTGATTCCTCTGGTAAACGAAGGAATTGGAATCCTTGCTGACGGTGTGGCAAAGAAAGAGGAAATCGATGCTGCCATGAAGTTGGGGGCGAACCATCCAATGGGACCTCTGGAACTGGGGGATTTGATCGGATTGGATGTTTGTCTGGCTATTATGGAAGTCCTTTACAGAGAATTTGGTGATTCTAAGTACAGACCTCATCCTTTGTTGCGGAAAATGGTACGGGCCAATTTATTAGGCCGGAAAACGGGGATCGGTTTTTATGACTACCGCAAATAATCATTTTATGTAATATGTGGAAACTGGGGAATTTTTCCCCAGTTTTTTTATTGTTTTTCCCCACTTTCCCCATCGTTTATATATGATGTTTTCTGTTAATATATTGATTATTAGTATTTTGTTGTGATGGTGCTTTTATGGAATAAAAATTGTCTTTTTATATAACAAAATGTAACTCTAAAAGTGAAAAGTCATGAAAAAGTTTATTGTTTTAGGAATCGGAGCATCTATGTTCTTTTTGGGAAGTTGTGTGGAAAGTTCTCAGAAATATAAAGATTTACAGGCTCGTCTGGACTCATTGAATGTGGTATATACGGCTCAGAATGCTGAAATGGAAAGTATGTTTGCAGATTTGAATGATATTTCTGCCGGAATGCAATCCATCCGGGATGCAGAGCATCTATTGACTTTACAGGCTGAGAAAGAGAACAAGGCAGGAAGTAAGTCTAAACAGCAGATGGCACAACTGAAAAGTGATATTCAGGCTTTGACAGAGGCAATTGCTTCATATAAAAGTCAGATTTCCAAATTGGAAGGGAAAAATAAGAGCCAATCGGCTGAGTTCAAAAGACTGATTGCAAATCTGAATGCTGAATTGGAAGATCGTAGTCAAAAATTAGACGAATTAACCAGACAATTGACAGAAAAAAATCAGTTATTGGCCGATAAAACTAAAGAAGCGGAAGAGTTGGCTCAGAATGTAGATGCTTTGGATAAAGAAACTAAAACTCAGAAAGTGACTATTACAGAGCAGGATCAGGCTATTCATCATGCCAATTATTTATTGGGAAGCCGTAAAGAATTGAAGGAGGCTGGTGTTATTTCCCGTCAGGGGATTTTCTGTCCGCCGATTGTTTCTTCTCAGGCCCAGAACGCTGATTTCATCAGTATTGATGTACGGGAAACTAAATCTATCCCCTTGAATGTAAAAAAAGCGAAAGTATTATCTGTTCATCCGGCAGATTCATATACTCTGGAAGCTGGCGAAGATGGTAATCTGATTTTAAAAATCAATGATGAGAATGTTTTCTGGAAACAAACGAAATATCTGGTAGTAATGCTTGGATAGATTAGAATTTTAGACGACAGAAAATGCCCCGGATTTTTCCGGGGCATTTTTATGGAGTGTTTCTGGTAAGTCTTACCAGAAGCATATTACTCCGTTTTCGTAAGTGAAAATTCTTTCTTCCCGCCCTCTTGTGCGGTTTCTCAGCCAGTAAAGTGCGCCGGTAGGGACATGACGAATTCTATACTGTTTTGGGTGGCTTTCCGGATACCTAAGGAGCGCCAGCCTTCCTGACCGTAATACAGTAGTTCGTAAGTGTTATCCGGATAGATACCATTGGCGTCGTTCCGGGGTAATATCCGGACTTCGCTCAGGGTGACTGGTTTGCCAAAATCGATGACAATGCTATCTTTTGAGCTTGCATAGCTCAAAGGATCTTTGTCGAATGCTTTACGGGTATCGTTTGTGTTGGGAGATAATATCCGGGATGGTTTAATGGGGGGATGTTGCTGATCGTAAAATTGTAATTCTGCAATGTCGCCGGTTCCGTTAAATAAATAACGGAGGTACTGATAGGGTTGATGGGACCGGATACGAATTGTATGATAGGCCATTATCGATGGTTGTTTAATGTGTGAAGCTGTTACGATTTGTTGGAATGAGCTATCCAGAGCACCTTATATTTGTACCGGCATAGTAAACGGGAAGATATACAATCCCCCGCCCCAGATTTGTGAAACAGATTTTTTGAATACGAATAATGTTTATGAAATACGAATTTGTAAAGAAAATGTAGATGTTGAGTTATTGGATCAGCTTCGTGAAAATCGTTTGACTTTCCGGATTCATTTTGTGAAAGAAGATGAAGAGAAATTGGTATGTTATACAACTCTGGGGGGAATGAAAAGATTATCCCAGAAAAAACACAATAATTTTCATCATATCTGAGGAAAAGGCTGACTTTAATTTTTCTATGCTTTTGTATTTTAAAGTTTTTACACTGTTTACAGAAATTTGAAGTTTTTCTGCAATTTGTTGATTATCAAAACCTTTGAAGGATAGTTCCATGATTTCTTTACTTCGGGGAGGAAGCTTTTCTATTTCTGCGAGAATCTGCATGGCAACGTCTGCTTCTACAATGACATTGAAGATATTGACCTCTTTCAGAGGATGGTTGTTTAGATATTTAGCTTGCAGCTTGCGGGTTCGCAGCCATTCAAGTGAAAGGTTATGAACCAGCATATACATATAATTATCAATATTCTCAATATTTTTGTTTTTTCCTTGTAATTCCCAGAGGCGTGCAAAAGCTTCCTGTACAATATCTTGGGCAGCTGTTTTATCGCAAAGGAAACGGTTGGCTGCGAAACACAAAGAGACATACAAACGGTTCACTAAGCTTTCGAACTTGGTTGCAGCTGTATTTCCCGTTTGATATGTTATGTTTTTATCCATTTTTATAACATCTTTTTAAGGAATTGCTCTGCAAATTTAAAAAAAATTATAATTCCGTTCATCCTTTTCGTTACTGAGTTAGTCTTTAATATGAATTAAGAGAGGAAAATGTAGTAAAATAGATTCAGATGAACAGAGAGAGTTTAAATATATTGTTAAAAAAAGCCTATTATCAACAGTTTTCTGAGGAAGAGAGGAAAACTTTGAAGTTGTGGTTGGGGGAGTCGGAAGAAAATGCAGAGATGTATAAACGGTTGATGTCGGGACAGAGCTTGACGGAATATTCGGATTGGGTGACTGGATTCGACCTCTCCCGGGCGATGGAAGCTATCCGGAGTAAGGTGAAACGGAACAGGCAAAGGAGAATCCGGAAATTAGTAAGTTGGGTGGCTGCCTGTGTAATACTCTGTCTGGGCATAACTTCCGTTTTTTATTTCACTTCAATGGATTCAGAACAGGTATTAACAGAACAAATGGCTGCTCAGATACAGCCTGGCTCAGCAAAGGCGATATTGACTTTAGGGGATGGACGGCAAGTGGCTTTGGATAAAAAACCCATTGAATTGCTTGTCAATAAACAACAAATGGTGACAGGAGATAGTGCGACCTTGAATTATTCTATTGTATTGCCCGCTTCTGAGACCAAACAGATACAACGGCAGGAAGTGGCAGAATATCATACAATAGAAGTTCCTGCCGGAGGAGAATATCATCTGGTTTTGGCTGATGGTACAAAGATATGGTTGAATGCAGAAAGTTCTCTGGTATTTCCGGTTGAATTTTCCGGGAATAAGCGACAGGTTATTTTAAAAGGAGAAGCTTATTTTGAGGTGGCCCGGAATGAACATTTACCTTTTGTTGTGAGTACAGTCTCCGGGGTACAAATTTGTGTATTGGGAACACAGTTTAATGTGGAAGCTTACGATGACCGGGAAAGTGTAAAGACTACTCTGGTGGAGGGAAGTGTAGATGTACAGGCAGGGGGCGAAAAGGTACGTTTGATTCCCCATGAACAATTGCAATATCATAAAAATACTGCTGAAATGGAAGTCAGGGAGGTAAATGTACGGGAGATTATCGCCTGGAAAAACGGTTGGTTCGTCTTTGATAATACTACATTGGGGGAAATTGTAAAAACTTTGCAACGTTGGTATAACATAGAAGTAGAATTTATACGTCCTGAATTAGAACATTTGCGTTTCACTGGTGATTTAAGCAGGTATGACTCTTTTGATGCTGTTATCCGGATGTTTGAAGATACTAAAAAGCTGAAAATGAGTGTGATATCAAATAGGCTAATTGTCGATAGAAAATAACGCAGATTAATTTTAAATAAAAATACCTAAAGATGAGGATTGTGCTACCTTTTCCTTTCATCTATTTTTATACCGTTAAAAACGGACGTTTTTTAAGTCACTTTTTAAGCGTAAAAAGTGAGAAATGAAGAGTAAAAAATCAGAGAATGTCAAGCACAATTTTCTGTAATGGCAAGAATTTTACAGTGTTTTACAAAGTAGTAATTCGCTGATTACAAGTATAATACCACGATACAAGAAAAAAAATCCAAACTGTGGGTTAATTTTTACAGAAAAGTAAAATAGTAGGTTTATAAATTTAAATTTTTCCGAAAAAAACGTCCCAATAAAAGGGTAACTAACTATATGTAATTCAGTGCTTAATATTAATCAAAAACAGAAAAGTATGAGAAAAACATCCTGTTTTAAACGTAGGTTTATGACTAAGGCTTTGATTCTATCGATAGTTTTAGTGATAGTATGGGGAAGTTCTTCTATCGTAGGGGCTTCTCCCAGAGTTGATAAGCAACTCGGTCAATTGATAACTTTGACCATGAAGGAAACTTCTGTAATAAATATTATTCAGGAAATTCGTAAATCAACAGATTATCGTTTTTTATTTCAGGTGGACGATTTAAAAAATATGAATAAAGAAGAATTTGTTGTTTCTCATGCGACCATAAAGGAGGTCATGGATAAGTTAGTTGATGGTACAAATCTGACATATACTTTTCGTTCTGATGCTGTAGTAGTTTTAGCTTTGAAACAACAAGCGGCTCAAATCAAATCAACTCAGAAATTTAGCTTGAAAGGGCGGGTGTTTGAAAAAACGGATCCTGGTAAAGGAATTCCTTTTGCTTCGGTTTTTCTGCCTCAGTTAGGCATAGGCACTGTAACAAAAGCAGACGGGACATTTGAGATAAAAAATCTGGATCCTGATGTTTATAAGGTGGAAATTAGTTCTTTAGGTTTTGAGACGTTACAGACAACTATTAATTTGAATAGTAAAACTCCTGCAAATTTGAAATTTGGTTTAGTGGAAGCGAATTTCCGTTTGGATGAGGTGGTGATAACTGCCACTAATAGTAAAGCCGGAGCTTCGACTTCTTCTTCTATCTCACGTTTGGCAATGGATCATATGCAGGCTTCCAGTTTGTCTGATATTATGCAACTATTACCGGGAGCAACGGTAAGTAAACCGGATTTAACTTCCGTATCGACTTTAAGCCTAAGGGGAGGGGCTTCTTTAGGAACAGCGGTGATCATGGACGGAGCTCCTATTTCAAACAATTCTAATATGCAGATGATGACAACCTCTATTGGTGGAGCTGTCCCGGCAACAGGAGGAACCTCTCCCCAAACCGGAATTGATTTAAGAACGATTACAACTGATAACATCGAGTCCGTGGAAGTGATTACGGGAGTTCCAAGTGTTGAATATGGCGATTTGACAGGTGGGGCTGTGATTGTAAATACAAAAGCCGGACGTCAGCCTTTGCAAATTAAATTCAATACAAATCCCAATGTTTATATGTTTTCCGGTACAAAGGGGGTTGGGTTAGGAGAAAAAGGAGGAAATGTGAATGTCGGGTTAGATTATGCATATAGCAACGCAGATCCTACAGAGGGATATGATTATTATCAACGAATTACTGCACGTATGATGTATTCGAATGGTTTTTTTCAAGATCGTTTACGTTCAAATACTTCATTGAATGTTATCTATGCTAAAGATAAAGGGGAACCTAACCCGGATGATGAACAGGACATGCGGACTACCAGACAACGGGATTTAGGGCTGGTTTTCAATACAAATGGGACATTAGATATAAATGCCGGTTGGCTTAAAAATATTCGTTATGCAGCTTCTGTAAATTATACGAACAGGCATTCTTATTTTCAGGATGAGGCGACTAATGCGGATTGGGGATATTCCCAGTCAATGACAGATGGAGCTGTGTTGTCCAATGTTCCCGGACGTCCAGTCTATTTGGAAGATGGTACAGAGGTTACCCGGGTCCCGGTGGGAGAAGAAAGTTTAAAGGCGTGGATGTTACCTGGTTCTTATATTTATATGTATGATGTTTATGGAAAAGAGCTGAATACATTTGCCAAACTGACTACAAATTTTGCCGGCAAGACCGGACCTATTCATCATCGGTTGATTTTAGGGGCTGATTTTAGAAATTCAGGTAATCTGGGTAAAGGAAAGGTATTTGATCCGGAAAATCCTCCTTACCGGAATTTATCTTATGACTTTGCATCTCAACGTAACAGAGCGTTTAAGGATATTCCTTTTATGAACCATCTCGGAGTGTATGCAGAGGAGAATATACAGTGGCTTATGGGGAAACATGAATTAAATATTTCTGCTGGAATACGTTGGGATAAAGTCTGCGGTTTCGGTGACGGATTTTCTCCGCGTATCAATGCTTCTGTGGATATTATACCCAGGCATCTGACTCTCCGGGGAGCCTATGGTATTACTTTAAAAGCTCCGACTTTGTTATATATGTATCCGGATAAGGCTTATTTTGATTTAGTGAATTTTAATAATGCTTCAACCAGTGCTCCTGACGGACAAAAATTTCAGGTCATTACCACGCGTGTCTTTGATGCAGGAAATAAGAATTTAGAAATGGCAAAGAACAAAAAATGTGAGTTGGGGTTGGATCTGAAATTTAATAAAATGCGTTTTTTTGTTACTGCCTATCAGGAAAAATGTGATAACGGTTATACCATTGCCAAATCGTTGAATACCTTTAAAAGTGTACCTTTTGTACAATATTCTGAAATTACTCCGCGTCCTTCTGATGAAAGCCAGATAGCTAATTTGAAAGAGATAGCCACCAATCCTTATTTATTGAGTTATACCACTCCGATGAATGCGCTTAAATATCTGGTGCGGGGGATTGATTTCGATTTCGATTTTGGACGTGTGGATGCCATTCGTACGGCTTTTAATTTGAACGGTTCGTATATGTGGAGGAAATCCGGTTCTAATAATTATATGTTCTGGAATAAAATTACAGGAACAGATTATTCTAAATATCCCCATATGGGAGTTTTTTCTCCGGATTATGAAACTGATTATAGCGAATGTTTGGCTACAAATTTGAGGGTCATCCATAATATTCCTCAAATAGGATTGGTGGTAACATTGACTGCTAATGTGATTTGGAAAGATCGCTCATGGAAATCTTATGGTAATGACTCAATTCCTATAAAATATATTTCCCGTTTAGATGGAAAATTATATGACTTTAATCCGGATGATATTGATAATGAGGAATTTATCGGGATAGACCGGAGGTCAACTGTTAATCCGACCCGGTTGATCCGGGAAGGAGTTATGCCTCCGCTTTTAACCATGAATTTGAATATAACTAAAGAAATACGTGACTTTTTGAAGGTTTCTTTCTTTGCAAATAATATGTTCAGGAGTACTCCTTTATGGGAAAGCAAGAAAAATCCGGGATCCTATACCCGAAGGAATACTACAGAGAACGTGTTCTTTTTTGGTCTGGAATTGACGGCTATTATTCGTTAACATTAAAGAGCTCATCATATGAAAAATAATATTATAAAAAAGATAAATATTGTATTATCTGTACTATTTCTGTATTCCTGTATTGATCAAATGCAGGATGCGGGAGATGCTAAAAAGGTGACTCCGGTACGGGGGACAGTTACCATTCAGGTAAATACCGGATTTGTTACAAAAGCTGGCGATCTTGGTTTTCCTACAGAGGGATTGAGGGCGGTGTTCAATAATTTTAGCGAGAATTTTACAAAGGAAGGAATTGTGGATGAAAGAGGAATTGTATCTATCGACAGTTTAATTCCTGGTATTTATTCTGTGAATGTTTCAGGGAAAGTAGATTATAATGGACAGGATTATTATTTGAATGGGGCTGTCAGTAATGTATCTATTTTTGAAGACATAACAGAAGAGGATGCTATAGAGAATAATAAAAAAGTTCCTTCAATAAATATACGTCCGGCTAAAGTTGGACCTTTGTGTTTCAGGGAAATCTATTATTGCGGAGTTACTCCTTATTATTTCAGGGATCAAACTTATGAGATTTACAATAACGGGGATGAGGTATTTTATCTGGACAGTCTTTGTTTTGCACAATTAGAACCTAATGTAGCGACTGCAACATTGCCTGTATGGCCGGATGAAGACGGAGTTGACAATTATGTATACGGTATTGTTGTGTGGCAGATCTCTGGTTCGGGTAAAGATTATCCTTTACAACCGGGGGAGTCGTTTCTGATTGTTCAGGAAGCCCGTGATCATCGGGTTAACAACGCCAGTTCATTCGATAATTCTATGGCAGAGTGGGAAGCCTGGTCTGGGAATGCAGGCCGGGATAATCCTGAGGTTCCGAATATTGCATATGTTTTTTGGGATAAACCCAATACCATGCAATGGTTGACTTCGGTATTCGGAGCTGCATTCTGTATTTATAAAATGGATACTCCGTTTGATCCGAATAATTGGCAAACTCAGGTGAATAAAACACAGCGGTTTATGAAAATTGCTGCCGGAGATGTGATGGATGGTGTAGAATTGCTACCTAATATGTTCTCTTTTGATATGAAACGTATCCCTGGTTTTGTGGATGCTGGCGGAACTTCTGTAGGGGCAACTTACTGTGGCAAGAGTGTTTGCCGTAAGGTTACCGGATATCGGGAAGATGGCACTCCGCTTTATCAGGATACCAATAATTCAACAGATGACTTTGAAGTGATGGATCAACCTATGATCCGGAGGAATGGAGAGAAAGTTCCGGCCTGGAGTCCGGCATTAAACAATTAGTTTAATATTAAAGGATTATGATTATGAAAAAATACATTAAAATGAAGCCGGTTGGGGGAATATTAATTGCCCTGTTAACAGCCCTTCCTCTGTATGCTCAGGACAATAATGAGATCGTAGGGCAAAATACGTCTGCTGCCTTGGAACGTATGAAAATGCAGAATTTGTGGCTTGAACATACGTCTAATGCTGCCGGTGCAATATTGGATAATACTGTACGCTACAGTACAGTTAGTTTGGGATATGATATCGGGAACGGTACGTTCAGGCGCCCGCAGGAAGGAAAAAGGGTGAATAGTTTGGATTTTAAGACCGAAGGAGGAGGTATATATGAAGGGTTACACGGAATGTATGTATGGGGTAGTTTTAGTTATTCCCGTTATAAAGTACATAAAGCTGAATACAATGCTTCTTTAATTGACCCTTTGAGGGGAATGCCGTTTATCATTGCGGATACTAATCGTAGTAATTGGGTCAATCAGGATTATAATTTAGAGATGCAAATGACAACCCCTTTGCTTTGGAACAGGGTTATTATCGGAATCACAGGACGTTATCAAAATGCAGTGGGCGCAAAGCAGTTAGATCCCCGTCCTCTTGTACGTTTAGCACAATTTACAGTTATCCCTTCGGTGATTGTGAAATTTGATAAACATGCTTTGGGATTAAATTTTGATTACTATAGCCGGAGGGAAGACGGTAGTGCCGGTAACTCCAATAACCGCAGAGATCAGCAAGTTTGGGAACTTCGGGGATTAGGGTTTCATTCGGAAGGAGTTATTGGTGGCGTTGGTGGCGTTGAAGGATTGAGAAATTGCAATGCCAATAATCTGGGAGGAGGTATTCAATATAGTTATTTCTCCGGGCAAGTGAGATTCCTCCTGGCTGGAAATTATGATTATAAAGTAGAGGATGTAACTAATAACTATACCCGTCCGAAAATGGTTGGGACTGTTAAAGACCAGATTATTACCGGAAAGTTGGCTCTGGAAATAAAAAATAAGAAAGAAAACAGCTTTTTTACTGACTTTGGCTATACTGACCGTAGTATTGATGGAATTGAATATGTGCAGGTATACGATAATACTTATGAGGTACAGGAATGGATAACGAAATTTAAAAGCATCCGCTCGAATTTTTCAACCAAAGATTGGAGATTGAATTTTGATTATCTGGTTAGTCGTGAAAATGAATATAAATGGAAATTAGGTATGACAGCTTTATATCATCAACTTGCTGATATATACTACTTGCCTGGAAGTAAGCAGGATATTGATAATTTCTATGTAAATATCCATGCTAAAAGAAATTTTGATTTAGGTAAAAAGAATAAACT
Source organism: uncultured bacterium (assembly GCA_905215395.1). Lineage (GTDB taxonomy): Bacteria > Bacteroidota > Bacteroidia > Bacteroidales > Marinifilaceae > Odoribacter. The sequence continues at coordinate 11,808 of CAJMQA010000023.1, forward strand.
TTTGGTGGGTTTAGATCTCGGATTAAATGAAAATTTGGATTCAGAGATTTCATATACCGGGCCGGATCAGGATTCCAGAATTATTCAGGATTTTCTGTATAGAGACTATGCTTATTTAAGTTCTGAATATTGGGAAGGAGGATTGTCTTTCATTTATTCTAATGGTAGTCTTATGAAAGAAAAAGCGAATCTTTTCGTTTCTGCCGTATTGAATTATAAAGATGTTATTAAGGATAGTCCTTGGTTTGGGCAGAGAGTTGTCTGTTCGTTTAGTGTCGGATTGAATTTTTAATATCAGCATATGGGAATCAGGGCGTTTTTATGGATCGTATGTATTTATTTTCTGGCAATAGCCTGTAAGGAAGAGAAAGAATTTTCTCTTCCTTATGAGAAATATGTGTTGGAAAATGGGTTGGAGGTGGTATTACATGAGGATAAGTCGGATCCGATCGTATCGGTGGCTATTCAGTATCATGTGGGATCGGCAAAAGAAAAGCCAGGAAAGACGGGCTTTGCACATTTTTTTGAACATATGTTGTTTCAGCGTTCGGAACATCTCGGCAGAAATGCTTTTTTCAAAAAAATTCAGGAACTGGGCGGAACATTCAATGGAAGTACTGCTATGGATGGAACCAATTATTATGAAACGGTTCCCCGGGATGCCCTTGAAAAAGTGTTGTGGATGGAGTCGGACCGGATGGGTTTTTTTATCAATACGGTCACTCAGGCCGGCTTGGAAAGGGAGATTGATGTAGTGTCGAATGAAAAACGACAGGGAGAGAATTGTCCGTTTGGACAGAGCTATGCCTTGATGCTGAAATATTTTTATCCGGAGGGCCATCCCTATAGTTGGCCTGTGATCGGCTCAATTGTTGATTTAAGGAGTGCTACGGTAGAGGATGTAAAAGAGTTCTACCGGACCTACTATGGTCCGAATAATGCTACATTGGTAGTTGCCGGGGATTTTAACCGGGAGAAGACAAAGGAATTGATTGGGAAATATTTTGGCGAAATTCCGGCACAGGAAAAGGTGGAGAAAGTGAAACCTATACCTGTGAAACTGGAAAAAACCAGGAAATTGGTTTATGAAGATCAGTTTACAAATGTGGCAGGTCTGGATATTGCTTTTCCGGGAGTGGAACAGTACCATCCCGATTTCTATCCTCTGCGGATGATGGCCTTGCTCTTATCTTATGGAAAGGGTTCTCCTTTTTATAAAGTGTTGGTGGAAGAAAGAAAACTGACCTCTTATACCAATGTAGCTACGTCTGCTTTTGAATTGGCGGGGCAGATATCTCTTTCGGCCAAAGCTTTTAGAGGAGGAAATTTGAATGATATTTATAAGGGAATGCAGGAAGCTTTCCGGCGTTTTGAAACAGAAGAGATTAAAGATAGCGATCTGGAGCGGCTGAAAATTATGCAGGAGACGATGATGTATAATGTGATGATGGCTTTGGAAAGTAAAACTCAGGCTTTGGCCCGGAATAATGTGTTCGGAGGAAGTCCGGACCGCAGTGTGGAAGAACTGAGCAAGTATAAAGCCGTTACTAAAAAAGATATTATGCGGGTATATCGTCAATATGTTAAGGGACGGCATTTTGTCGCTTTGAGTACTGTACCTGTGGGGGCTATGGATTTGGCTCTGTCAGGTTCTGAACCGGTAAATGTGGAGCAGGATGATTATGTAGGACAAAAATTGGCTTCCGACGGGAAAGCGATCACTGATGATGAATCTTTTGAGTTTACTCCGTCTGTAATCGATCGTTCTGCCGAACCACCTTTGATGGATAATAAACCGGAAATGAATATACCGGAAATCTGGATAGGACAGCTTCAGAATGGGATGAAGATTTTGGGAATGGAATATACAGAACTACCTGTTGTTCAGTTTACGATTATTCTGAATTCTGGTATGCTTTGTGAAACTGCTGACAAATCAGGGGTCGCTATGCTGACTGCTGCTGTGATGAATAGCGGTACCCGGATGAAAACTGCAGAAGAACTGGAAGCTGCTTTCGGACAATTGGGAGCGAGGGCAACAATAGGTGCTTCGGCTGAACGGATGCAACTTACCGGGCATTGTCTGAAAAAGAATTTACCTCAGGTGGTACAATTGATAAAAGAGATGTTACTGGAGCCCCGTTGGGATGAGGAAGCAATGGAACTGGCGAAAACAAGAATGAGGGAAAGTATTCACCAAAGTGTTACCACTCCGAAAACTATTGCCCGGAATGTTTTCCGGAGAATGATTTACGGACCGGATAATGTGCTTTCACGTTCAGTATGGAGATCGGAGGAAAGTATTCATTCCATTCAGCTGGAGGATTTGAAAGAGTTTTATACCAAACATATATCTCCTTCAACTGCAACTTTTTGTTTTGTCGGCGGATATTCCAAAGAAGAAGTGATGTCTTTATTGAGACCTTTGGAGAACGACTGGAGCGCAAAGGACGTGAAAGAAACGGGCCTGAACATGACTTATACAGCTCCGCCGGCAAAAATATATTTTGTGGATTATCCGGGAGCGAAACAGTCTTATATTTTGTTGGGTGCTCCGGCGATGCCGAGAATTTCCCGGGATTATTATCCTGCCGTGATTGTCAATAAAATGCTGGGAGCTTCTTCCAATTCCCTCTTATTTGATGTCCTGCGACTGAAACGGGGATATACTTATGGGGCTTATTCTTCTTTTGATTGTGGAAAATATCTGAACGAATTCAGGGCCACTTCCAGTGTACAGGCTGCTTATACTCCGGAAGCAATGTTATTGTTCAGGGAATGTATTGCAGATTATGGGAATCAATTTACTGCTCAGACACTGGATAAAACACGGGATGCTATGTTCCGGGAAAATGCGGCAGCTTTTGAAATGCCGGATGCACGTCTGGATATTTTGGAAGCAATAGCTGCTTATGAGTTACCTGCCGGATTTATGAAAACCCAGGAACAGATGCTTCGGGATATGACTCCGGAGCAAGCTCAGGAATGTATCCGGAAATGGCTGAATTACGACCGGATGTTTTATGTGGTGGTGGGAGATGCTGAGACACAATTGGATAGGGTAAAAAAAGCCGGTTTGGGAGAAGTGATAGTGGTAAATAAAGAGGGAGTGCCGGAAAAATAAATATAGTGATTAAATGATAGAATATATGATGTGTTATAAATTAATGAGTCTGATTGTGGCTCTCATGGTTGCCACAATATCTTGGGGACAAATATGGATGGAACCCCTGCATACAACAGGAAAGACAAGCTTTGCTATTGTTGCGGATTTGACAACCTGGCAAAAATGTCAGGCTGAAATATTACGGTATCGGGATGTTCTCGAGGCAGAACAACTGCCCTCTTATATTGTAGCAGACCGGTGGAAACATCCGGAACAACTCAGGGAGATATTGCTGAAATTATATAATGAACAACATCTGGAAGGGGCTGTTTTTATCGGAGATATTCCGATACCCATGATTCGTAAGGCGCAACATATGACTTCTGCTTTTAAAATGGATGAGAAGAAATATCCGATGATTCGTTCTTCTGTCCCGTCAGACCGTTTTTATGATGATTTTGATCTGAAATTTGATTTTCTCAAACAGGATAGTCTGAATCCGTTGATGTTTTATTATAATCTGTCCGCTGTTTCTCCTCAGGATATTCGTTGTGACATTTATACCGGACGTATTAAACCTGTCATATCCGAAGGTTTGGATAAATATCAGCAAATCCGTGATTACCTGAGCAAGGCTGTGGCTGCACATCAGGAAGCTAACCGTCTGGATCAGTTTGTCTCTTATACGGGGGAAGGTTCTTATTCAAATTCGCTGACAGCCTGGCGGGCGGAACAACAAACTTTGAGGGAACAATTGCCGGGAGTCTTTGACCGGAAAAATAATGCCCGTTTTATGCGTTATAGTATGTGGGATTATCCCAAAGATGATGTGATTACAGCCTTGAAACGGGAAGACTTGGATATGATGATTTTCCATGAACATGGGTTGCCTCACAGACAGTATCTTTCGGCTGTACCGTCTACCCACGATTATGAACAACATATGGAAATTTTGAAACGGGAAGTTCGTCTGAAGTTGCGTCAGGATGCAGAAGATGGAAAAGATTTCCGGAAACGGATGTACAAATGGTCGGAGGATTTTCAGGTAGATACGAGTTGGTGGACAGGTATTACAGATATTCAGATGATCCGGCAGGATTCCTTGGTAAATGTACATATGGGCATTGTTCTGGAGGATGTCTCCCGGATTGCCCCTAATGTCCGCTTTGTTATTTTTGATGCCTGTTATAATGGAGATTTCAGGGAAGACGATTATATTGCCGGGCGTTATATTTTTTCTTCCGGGAAATGTGTGGCTGCTTTTGCTAATTCAGTGAATGTACTTCAGGATAAATCGGCCAATGATTTGTTTGGATTGTTGGGGTTGGGAACCCGTTTAGGATTCTGGGCCCGCTATACCAATATTCTGGAGTCTCATATCTTGGGCGATCCTACTTTCTGCTTCAGACCTTCGGTGGAAGGTATAAATTGTAATGAATGGCTGGGAACAGATCAGAAGCCGGATTTCTGGTTGTCTTTATTGAAAAATTCTGGGCTTGCTGACATACAGAATGTGGCCTTGCTGAAATTATATCATGCCGGATTTCCCGGAATCTCAGATACATTGAAAACTTATTTTGGGAAGTCTCCTTATGCGGTTGTGCGGTATAATTGTATGACATTACTGGAAAAGATCAATGACAGGAATTTCCGGGAAGTCCTCAAACAGGCAACAACCGATCCTTACGAATTTATCCGGCGGATTGCGATTCATCGGATGGGACAGGTAGGCTCAAAAGAGTTTTTACCTTATATCATAGAGAGTTATGTTAATGATTATTTTTCTGAAAGGGTGGTGTTTAATGTACAGATGGCTTTGGGGCTTTATCGTTGGGAAGATGTCCGTATGGCAATGGAAGATGTGCTTACCCGTTCTTCTGTATTGGATAAAGAACGGGTACGGAAAAATCTGGAGCGGGTTCTGAAAGGAGAACGGCAATACGTTGCAATCCGGGATATGTTGAATCCTGAAGTTTCTGAGAAAGAAAAACTGATGGAGATCCGTTATTTGAAAAATGCCAATTACCATCCAGGAATTCCGGTCTACCTTTCTCTGGTGAAAGATGTGGATACATCTCCTGTTATACGTAAAGCTTTGCTTGAATCTTTGGCTTGGTTTACCTTGTCTGATCAAAAAGCAGATATTATCGAAGCCTGTAAAGAGATTTTGCAGGGAACCGATAAAAATACAGATATATATCAGGAGGCAGAGAGGACATATAACCGATTAACGCAACAAATAAAGAATAAATAACTATGAAAATAATACTTTTTTTAAGTCTTTTGATTTGGGTTATCCCGGGATTTGGGAAAGTAAAAATTCAGAAACCCAAAAGTCAGCATGTAACAGCTTTTGCGATTATAGTGGATGAAATGACTCTGGAAAAGACCGGAGGGGCTGTAGAAGCTTACCGGGATGCTCTGGAAGCAGATGGATTGTCGACTTATATTGTCAGTGGAAACTGGAAAAATCCGGATGAGGTGAAAGCTGAAATCATAAAACTGAATAAGCGGAAACCAGTATTGGAGGGTGTGGTATTTATCGGTGACATTCCTGTGGCTTTAATCCGGAATGCACAGCATATGACAACTGCTTTTAAAATGAATGAAGACGAATTCCCGTTTCCGGAGTCTTCTGTGCCTTCTGACCGGTTTTATGATGATTTGCATTTGACGTTTGATTTTATTTGTCAGGATTCAGTGAATACTTCTTATTTTTATTATAAACTACGGGAGGATAGCCCGCAACAGTTGCGTCCGACCTTCTATTCCGGAAGAATTAAATATCCTGAAGCGAGGGGAGGGGATAAGTATGAAGCTATTGCTAAATACCTGGCGAAGGCTGTCCGGGAAAAAAAGAGAGCCAATCTTTTGGATTGCTTTGTTTCCTTTACGGGAAGTGGTTATAATTCAGAATGTTTACTGGCTTGGATGGATGAGCGTTTGGCTCTGACTGAAAATTTTCCGTTGGCCTGGAAAAATTCCCGTACAGCAAAATTTCTGAATTTCCGGATGGAAGATTACATGAAATACCGTCTGTTCGACGAACTCCAAAGGGATGAGATGGATGTCATGCTGTTTCATGAACACGGGGCTCCTGGTCGTCAATATATTTGTGACGGACCTGCTCCGGCTGGATTGCAGGGGTATATGAATTATATTAAATCGTCCATTTATTCTTTTGTGAAACGGGAGATTGAAAGGAAAAAAGGTACTCCGGAAGGGATTATGGCTTATTTTACTAAGGAATATGCTTTGGGACCAGACTTTTTCAAAGATTTTTCTATGGAGAAGATTGCAGAGCAGAATTCTCTGGAGCGGTTAAAGACCGGAATTGTCCTGGAAGATCTGAAGGAGCTGAAAACGAATCCCCGGTTTGTGATGTTTGATGCTTGTTATAACGGTTCATTTCATGAAGACGGATATATAGCCGGATATTATATTTTTAATGATGGAAATACTGTAGTAACACAAGGTAATTCCCGGAATGTATTGCAGGATCGCTGGACAATTGAAATGATCGGTTTGCTTTCACAGGGAGTGCGTGTAGGACAATGGAACAGGCTGATTGCGACTTTGGAAGGACATATTATCGGTGATCCTACTTTTCATTTTACCCCTTTTGCTCCCAATACTTTGGGTATGGATATGGTTATTCATAAAAATGACCGGGAGGTATGGGAGAAATATCTGGATTCACCATATGCAGACGTTCAATCTTTGGCCTTGCGGATGTTGGTAGAGAATGATACGGATAAAACGATGTCTCCCCGTCTGCTGACCGTTTTTCAGAGCTCCTCTTTTAATAGTGTACGGATGGAGGCATTGAAATTATTGAGCCGTTATGCTAATGAAGATTTTGTGGAAGCGATCCGGTTAGGACTTTATGATGCTTATGAGCTGATACGTAGGAATGCTGCAATATATGCTGGTAAGTGCGGAGATCCCCGCCTGGCTGAAGCTGTGGTAGATGTTTTGTTGAATCAGCCGGAATC
>CAJMQA010000024.1 GCA_905215395.1 uncultured bacterium
TATACTTACCTGTATCCGACACATTCCAGTCATAACTGTATCCGACCATAATCCCGTTTTTCAATTCCAAGCCCCCCATAAAAATCACAGCCTCTTCATAACGATATGAAATCCCTCCCCAATAGAGTTTGTCAAATACAACATTGGCATTTACATTATACTGCGTACTTGCAAAATCAGTACTCACAAACACAGATGGCTGTAAATCCCAACGCCAGGATAAAGGTAACGTATATCCTCCCGTAAAATACATATGGGGTGTAAAGAAAAACCTTCCCTTGAGCCCAATGGTCATTTCCGGCTTTGTCAGATGAGAGATGGCCATACCGGCATACAATTTCTCTCCTGTAAAAAATGCCCCTATTCCCATGTCAAACATGATTTTTGAAACATTTACGTCACTTCCGTTTAAAGCCTCATCATCACCAGGCTGAGTATGATTGTCATCGTCAGGAATATAATATTCACCTTCGATCTTGGCATTCACCACTCCCACCTTTATTCCTACACTCAATACCCCCAAACGCAATTTCCGTTTGTACGCATAATCCAACATCAAGTGGAGATTTGTCTGCATGCCCAATTTGTCACTCATCATGTTCAATCCGATCCCTCCATCCATACGCTTTATCCTCAAAGGTCCATCCACATTAAAAGCGTAAGTTTCCGGAGCACCATCCATCGCCTGCCATTGATTCCTGTAAATCCCGGAAATCACCCATCTGTCCTGTATCCCCGCAAACGCCGGATTTACCGTTACATGGTTGAACATATTCTGACTGAACTGAGGATCCTGCTGCGCATTGGCAATTGCATAAATTGCCATGAAAGCAACAAATAATACACATACTCTCATCACACACTTGAGCCTATGCTTAGGATTTTGCGGTAAAAATAACCATTTTTTGCAAAAGGTTATTAAAATTTAATGTAAAAAAACAAAAAAATCACGTACACACCCGGATTTCTTCAATTCGAGCATTTTTAACACTCAATATTTTAAAAAGGAGGTTCCCGATCTGAATCGTTTCTCCCTCCTGAGGTATACTCTGGTTAAAATACAAAATAAAACCAGCCAAAGTTTCATACTCTTCCCTTTCCTCCAATCCAAGGTCATACTTCTCATTAAGGTAATCCACTTCCAGCCTGCCCGAAAAAATATATTCCCCGGCAGACACTACCACCTCCTTCAGATTCAGGTGATCATGCTCGTCTTCAATTTCACCGAAAATCTCTTCCATGATGTCCTCGATAGTTACTATTCCGGCTGTAACACCAAATTCATCAACCACAACGGCAACACTTTTCTGATCCCGGATAAAAAAATTCAACAACCTCTGGGCTGCCATAGTCTCAGGCACGATCAATACACGACTCAAAGCCTTAGCTATCGTCGGAGGTTCCCGGAAAAGTGTCGATATATGTACATACCCGATAATATCGTCAATACTTTCTTTATAAACAAGTATTCTGGACAGACCGGTCTGAATAAACAGGCGGGTCAGTTCCTCAATCGTACTATCTATAGATAAAGCAACCACATCTGGACGCGGCACGATACACTCCCTCAGTTTCACTTCAGAAAAATCCAGAGCATTACGAAAAAGCTTCAGTTCATGTATTTCATCATCTTTTTCTTTATTGGCTTCTCCTTCTTCTATCAGATTATTCAAATCCACTTTTCCAAAAGCGCGGTTTGGCTCTTTCTGATCCAGCTTCCGTCCGGTAAACAAACGTAATAAAATTCCTCCCAGCCAAACAGAAAAATAGGAAAGCGGAAAAAACAGAAGGTAAAACAGAAAAACGGGAATCGCAAAAATCTTTAAAAACATATTGGAACGCAGCCTGAATACTGTTTTCGGCAAGAACTCCGCAACCACAAGAATAATCAATGTAGAAATAAAAGTCTCTACAAACAATTGCAGACCAACGGAAAGATGCAGGAAAGCAAGCTGCTGAACCAATAATTCTGACATAAAGATGCCATAGATGACCATCACCACATTATTCCCCACCAGGATCGTAGTTATATACATCCCGGAATGAGAAACAAACAGATCTATCAAGGATTGGGTAATACTTTTATTGGATTTATCTATTTCTATCCGCAATTTATTAGAAGTCAGAAAAGCTATTTCCATTCCCGAAAAAAATGCGGAAAGCAAAAGACAGATCAATATCATGACTAGGGTTGTCGTCATCGTATTATTTCTTTTCTATTTCAATATCTCCGGTGATATTGAAAAACACAGGACGTTCCAGGTTCTGATCGGACTCGAATCCATTGTTCCCTTCTATGATCTGGGTTCCGGAAGTCAAACGTGCATAGCGGTCTGAATATATCAGCTCTTTTTTCATATCCCAGAACAGCAGTTCCGTCTCCAGCTTCTTTCCTTCAGCATTGACAATAACGACTTCATTCCGGGCTTCCCACAACATCTCCTCTTCCAACTTTTTGGCATACTTCGATTTTATTGACCCGATCACTTTCCCGTCAGCATCGTAAGTAATAACATGGATTCCTTTCGGAAACTCTTCATACTTCTCTTTCTCCCGGTTGATCTTTATATATTCAGGGGTAATGACCCTGTACTTTATCCGGGCAGAGTCAGAATAAATCATTTCCAGGTTCGTTCCGGTCATTTCGGGACGACGATTTTCCTCCACCAGATTATTTACATCCTGAATATCATTTTTACAAGACAAAAGCATTACTGTTCCCAAAAGAACAGTAATGCTTTGTATATAACATTTCCGAATCAAAATAATCATAAAGCAATTTGCACTCAATTATCTGAAGCGTGCTGTAGTTGTTTCATTAATCCAATCCCCGACTTTCACTGTTGCACCCTCTGTCACACTCCGGAAAAAAGCTTCATCTTTATTCGGGAAGTGCGGAGAATAGGTTGAAATCAGTTTATTGGCTTCATCTGTTACAGAAGGCTCAACTTGTTTTGCTCTCTGGAATTTGTCCACAGCCACCCAGAAAACAGAAGCATGATCAAAATCATCTTCACCGTAATTCTTACTATAAGCTGCATAAGCCTTACCTATCAAAATATAGGCAGCTCCATTGTTCGGATTTAATTTCAACGATTCCATTGCATTTGATTTCGCTGCCTGCAATTGTCCTTTAGACAACTTGATCTGGGCCATTCTCATATAATAATCAGCTTTAGCAGTATTATCATCTGATTTTTCAATTGCCTCTTTCAGATAAGCTTCAGTTTTATCAAACTCCTGACGTCTCAGAAACATGATAGCCAAACTGTATGCAGCTTCAGCAGAAGGCTCCAATTTGTACAGTTGCTCAGCCACCAAAGCAAACAGAGGCAGGTCAACGCACTCGCTCCGGCGGAGTAATGAGGCAATCTCTCTCACATTGGTAATATCTTCTTTATTGGCATTGTATTTGGCTGTCAATAGTTTATCCAAAGTGGCACAATCAGCAACTCCCGCATCGAAGAACATCGCATCTATTTTATTTTTCATATCCTGACAGGTCTCAGGTTTAGCTTTACCCTTCATACCCTCGACATAATCAGAAACCTTCATATAAAGACCGATATATTCATCCTTACTCATCATATTTTTCCTCAGCATATCTCCGGCAGCAAAAAACAGTATCTGTACCGTAAGGGGATGAGCATCCTGACCGTCCATCTGGAAAGATTTGTCCAGATATCCGTAAGCTTCCTTCAAAGTGGCATCATCTTTTTTACCCAGACGATACAGGTCTGCTCCTTTTTTACCTAAAATATAAGCCTCTCCGTATCTTGAGTGATTTCCGAAATATTTCATTCTCTGGTCATAAACCATCATCAAGGTATCAATATAAGCATAGTTCTTAGTCTGTAAGAACAAATTCGACATGATTTCTTCCCCTCTCACATAAGTAGTCAACTGAAATGCCGGAGCATTTTGAAACACATATCTCCAGGCAGGTAAAGCATCCTTGAAATTTTTCTGCTTTACAAATTCCGTGTATATAGAAGCGTTCTCTATCGTTTTCGCACTATCCAAACCATATTTAGAATCCAAAGTCTGAGCTTTGGAAATCCCTCCTATAAGGCACAACCCGAATGCTAAAGCAATGATTTTTTTCATGATCTTATTTTAATTTGTCTAGATTTTGTAGTTAAATATCTGTTTTTAGTTCAATCTGCGTCTTTCTTACACCGCAAAAATATTACTATTTTTTTTAAATACCCAGAACCATTCGGATATTTTTAGTCTTCCTTAAACTTTTTTAGCGTATCTCAAGATCTCATTCAATCCGATGAAACCCAAAGCATCACAAAAGCGCACTTCAAAATCCAACTTTTCTTTCAGAAAATGGCTGTTACCTCCTGTAACAACAATCCGGCCATCTTTATGGTCTTTTATAAAATATTCTATATATTGTATAACTTCAAAAAGCATGCCATTCATCACACCATTTCTTATCGCCTCTTCTGTGGTACGCCCTATTTCTCCATAATTCTCAGCAGGATGGACATAAGGTAACCTGGCCGTATGCTGATGCAAGCTCCGGAATCTCAATTCCAATCCCGGGGAAATATTCCCTCCCAGAAATTCCCCGTTTGCACTGACATAATTAAAAGTTATACAAGTCCCGGAATCAATAACCAAAAGCGGACATCCTTTTTCCAGAACCATCGCCCCGACACAAATAGCGATGCGGTCGAAGCCCAAAGTTTCAGGAGTAGCATATCCAATGGTCAAAGGCAAGTCCATTCCCGGAAAAGCTTCTAGCCAGCTATCCGATAATTCACGGAGCAACAGACATACCCCTTCATCAATCTTACCGCTCCCTGACAAAAAAACATCTATGGATTTACCGGTTTCTTTCCATTTTCCGATATCTTCGAACAGAGTATCCAGGCTATATCTGGCATTCAACAATTCCTGTCCTTCAAAAAAAGCATATTTGCTTCTGGTATTTCCAACATCTATCACTAAATTCATAATCCTTAATCTTTAGTTACAGTCTCCCACATTTTCCGAACATATCCCGACATTTTCATGATATTGGTAATTTCCGTGAAAATCAGCGACAATTTATCATTTTTCTCACTCAGGCGGCAAGGTAGCATTTGCTGCTGCACAAAGCGCAAAATAGCTGCAAACAGCGGGGACTGATAAAAAGCTGACGTTTGTTCTCCGACAAAATACATGCTCATCTTCCCATTCTTCACCAACAGCCTCTCCACCCCCAATTCCACACATAACCAACGCATATGCACAATTTCCATCAGACCTTTCACCTGTTGCGGTAACTCTCCGAAGCGATCCTGCAGCTCCCGTTCAAATTTCTGCAAACCATCTTCATCGGGAATATTATCCAGTTCCCGGTAGAGCCGGATTCTTTCACTGATATTTTCGACATAAGTATCCGGAATCAGAGCCTCAAAATCGGATTCGATAACACAATCGGATACAAATGCCTGTTTTTCATGTTTTTCCGGAGTCTCCAGATCAGGAAATTCCTCCCGCAACTCCAGCAGTGCCTCATTCAGAATGCGTTGATAAGTCTCGTACCCAATCTCTGCAATAAATCCCGATTGTTCGGCCCCCAGTATATTACCCGCACCACGGATGTCTAAATCCTGCATAGCAATATTAAAACCACTTCCTAATCCACTGAAATCTTCAATGGCTTTCAGGCGCCTCCGGGCATCCGGATTTACCATATCGAGAGGAGGAGTCAACAGGTAGCAAAAAGCCTTTTTATTCGAGCGCCCGACACGTCCCCGGAGCTGATGTAAATCACTCAATCCATAATTCTGAGCCTGGTTGATAATCATTGTATTGGCATTGGGAATATCCAGCCCCGACTCTATGATAGTCGTTGCTATGAGCACGTCGTAATCCCCGCGGACAAAATCATGCATTACCTTTTCCAGTTCCTCACCTTCCATTTGTCCATGTGCAACACAGGTTTTTACCTGCGGAATCATACGCTGCAACATTCCCTGTATATCGCGTATCGTCTCCACCCTGTTGTGGATAAAAAATACCTGTCCGTTCCGGGTAATCTCATATAGAATAACCTCTTTAATCAATTGTTCATCAAAACGATGCAATTCTGTTACTATCGGATAACGGTTAGGAGGCGGAGTACGGATAATCGACATATCGCGGGCTCCCATCAAAGAGAATTGCAAGGTACGCGGAATAGGAGTGGCTGTCATAGTCAGGGTATCCACATTCAGTTTCAATTTCTTCAATTTTTCCTTCACACCCACTCCGAACTTCTGTTCTTCGTCAATCACCAGAAGTCCCAGATCCTTGAATTCAACATCTTTACTGGTCAGACGATGCGTTCCGATAATAATATCAATTTTACCTTCCTTTAAATCCTGCAATATTTTTTTTATTTCGCTGCTTTTCTTCATCCTGCTGATGTACTCTACCCGGCAGGGCATTCCTTCCAAACGCTTAGAGAATGTATGATAATGCTGGTAAGCCAGTACTGTAGTAGGCACCAGCACCGCAACCTGCTTACTATCAGCAACAGCCTTAAAAGCAGCCCGGATAGCAACTTCTGTTTTTCCAAATCCCACATCCCCGCAGACCAGCCTGTCCATCACCTGAGGCTGCTCCATGTCTGCCTTAACAGCCTCTATAGCCTTCATCTGATCCGGAGTTTCATCATACATAAATGAGACCTCCATTTCTTCCTGCAAATAACTGTCCTTTGAAAAGGCGAAAGCAGGTTCTTTCTTTCTCCGGGCATACAAACTGATCAATTCCCTGGCTATATCTTTTACCCGGGATTTCGTTTTTTGTTTCAGCTTATTCCAGGCATCCCCTCCCAGTTTATTCACAGTGGGAGGAACTCCCTCCTTTCCTTTATATTTCGATATTTTATGCAAAGAATGAAGCCCCACATAAAGCTCCGAGTTATTTTTATAAACCAGACGGATTGCCTCCTGCTCATTTCCGTCATTATTGATTTTCACTAATCCGCCAAACCGTCCGATACCATGATCAATATGGACCACATAATCACCGGGATGTAAATTCTGCAACTCACTCAGAGTGATCGATTCACGCCCTTGCCGGATGCGAGCGGTCTGCAAACGGTATTTATGATACCTGTCAAAAATCTGGTGTTCAGTATATACGCAAAGTTTTTCATTGGCATCGGAATACCCCTCATGGATCACCCCCTCCAGCCAGGTGAAATCTATCGGATACCCCTTGTCTGAAAAAATATCCCGGATACGCTGAATCTGCATTTCATTGTTGGAGCAGATGTACAAACGGTACCCATTGGCCTGACGGGACTGCAAGGTTTCGGCCAGCAGATCGAAATGTTTGTTTGTGGCAGGCTGCGGCTCACAGGCAGCATCTATATTTTCACCTCTGAAAAACATATCGGGTCCCCATTCTACTACTGCACAGGAATCTATATAATTCATCAATGTAGTGGCAGAAGTGATTAGTTCTTCTCCAGCCTCTTCCGACAATGACTTTACTTTATCATACAGAAACATTCCGTTTTTCACCCACCAGACCGGTTTCACGGAAAAATAAGTAAATAAATCCGTATGCTGATATACCAGAGAATCTGTCTTTCCACTCAAATCTGGAACAATGGATACTTTATCGGTTTTCTTGTCCGATAGCTGGGTTTCTACATCAAAAAAGCGGATGGATTCTACTTCATTCCCAAAAAAATCAATCCGCACAGGTTGTTCTTCTGCAAATGAATATACGTCTATTATACTCCCACGGATAGAAAATTGCCCCGGTTCATATACAAAATCATTACGAACAAACCCATATTCTCCCAATAAATTTTCGACAAAAGAAATCGAAAGGGAATCGCCTTGATTTACGACCATAGACATGTCACTCAGTACTTTCTGATCGACTACCCGTTCTGCTAATGCCTCCGGATAGGTAATCAAAGTATCCACCACCCCGTTATTGATATTACTCAATACCTCTGTCCTTACCAGTACCGAATCGTTATCTTTCTCATCTTCTTTAATCATCCGGCGGTAAGAAGAGGGCAAAAAAGCCACCTGTTTTTCATCTGCAAAGGTAAGTACATCATTATAAAAATAAGCAGCTGCTTCCCGATCATCAAGTACGACTACCCGTAACCCTGGCCGGGTCATGCGCATTGCTCCGATAATCAGAGGAGTTACTGATCCCGCATTATTGACAAGCCGATATTTCCTTTCCCCTTGCGTTGTCAACTTCCGGGTCATCTTTTCTACAACCTCCGCCGACACATATTTCTGCAATAAATCCTTTGTATTCAACTTCCTTATTTGAATTTATGGATTACAAAGGTACATAAAAAAAACGGGATTGAAAAAACGGAATAATGCAACGCCCCGGCCACTTATCCGTGAAAAAACAGATTATTAACAATGCTTTTGCAAAAAATCATTGTATTCAGATTCATCCAATTCGATTTCAATTAAAACTTTTCGCTTTTGTCCTTTTGACTCTGTTTCTTTTTTTCCGGAACGAGCAGCTATAATTTTATTTTCAGCTTCCAGTTTTTCAGAAAATAAACGAAAGAAATCAATATTCAGTACAATACAGATTCTATACAATAAATCCGTATCGATGGACCTACGTTTGAACAAATGATACACCAAACTCCTTTCTTTGTTGATCATTCGCGCAAACTGGGCTATAGACAACCCACTTTTTTCAAACTCAAACCTTATTATTTCACCAATATCTAATTCCATAATACAAATTTATAAGAATACTGCATCCCCTTTGCCTAGATTCCGTATCAATATGTACACACTTTTATTGAAAAAAGTTTGCACACGTTTCAAAAACACCATATATTTGCATCTATAAACACACATACGAAGGTATGTATATAAAAAATTCACAACAAAAGTGTTAAAAGATAACAACAAACATCTAATTATTTTATACAGTAAAACCCAATATCAATCAATAACGTACAAAGCCCTATCCAAATGAAATCATATCTTTTTCCAAGTACTTACGAGCTCACCAACCAAGAATTTCCTCATGTAGCCGACAATCTTTTAAACGGATTAAAAATCCGGATGAATGAGAATGAGTTTATCGTTGGAAATTTAGCATTGCGCGAAGGTTATTCCCCTCACAAAAACATCAACACAGGTCCACATGAAGAAGAATATCAATTATTGGTGAAAGCCGGGTTGTTACTGGTGGCTTCCCAAAGCGATGCCCCTATCAATCTGACAGTAGGTTTCCCATTTTCGACTTATATGGTTTACAGGAATATAGCCAGAGAGGTGATCGGTAAGCAACAAGAGATATGTTTTGACCGGGATACTTACAGCAAGGGAGGCACAGAGATCAAACAGATAGTAATCTCTAACATAGATGTCATTCCGGAAATTACCGCTTGTATTACGGCTATCCGGGAGGGTTCCTTACATATACAGGGGAATTTTTTTATGATCAGTCTGGGCTTCGGTACATGCGAAGCTGCTTTCAGCACACCTTCTGGAACCCTGAACCGTTCAACAGTCAGCATGAACGGGATCCGCTATGCCGTAAATTTATTCGAACTTGAATTATCGAAAAAATTTTATCTGGATCTGAAAACGGAACATCAATTGGACGTAGTGTTTCAGCAAGGGGCCATCACCATCAACCGCGTCCGTTACGATGTCGCCGACTTAAGGAAAAAGGTATTGAAAATGTACTACAACGATGTCATTTCTCCACGTTTAAGAAAAACATTTACCGATGATGATTTTAGTAAATGCAATCAAATGTACATTGCCGGCGGCGGAGCTTATTACCAGGATATTATAGACTGCATAAAAGAAGAATTTCAGAATTTTTTATCTATCAGTATCTACCCTGAGCCGGAAAAATGTGCCTCTCACGGCTATTGCCTTCATTCAAAATTAAAATACAAACAGAATGACGATATTGGTTTCGACATCACTGATCCGGATACTTTCTTAAAAGGTTCTGGGACACAATTAGCCGTGGGACTGGACATCGGGAATGCCAGTACTTGTGTTACATTGTCTCAGAGTAATGATTTATAAATATGTTTTTCAGAAAAAAGAAAAAAGAAGAGAAAAAGCCGAAAGAAGAAATTCAATCAGAAGTATTTATCCATTTATCCTCCAAAACGGTCTTTACGGGGAATTTACAAACCGAGAGATCGATACGGATAGATTGTCATTTTAAAGGCGATATTATCACAACTGAACGAATTGTTCTATCTTCAGAAGCAAAAGTCGAGGGGAACATCAAATGCAAATACGCTTTGATTACCGGCCAGGTCAAAGGAAATATAGTAGCCCTGGAAACAATGATTTTAAAGGCACCCGCCCACATTAAAGGGAATATTCTGACTAAAAATATCCACATAGAAGCGGGAGTTGTGATCGACGGTATCTATAAAATCATAGAAGAGCCCAAAGATAAGCCGGCATAACAAATGAGATGTCCGATTTCCCGGACATCTCATTCATACTACAACAATTATTAACTACAAATATCAATTAAAAAATACCTGTACTCTGGCAGAAATAAAATTGAAATCTTCTTTCCCATTCAGAGCGTGTTTATCCAGATGTGCATAATTGTAATTCAAGCGCAGACGGATAAATTTCTTCCAATAATAGTTACATCCCAAGGTCAGCTGTTGTTGTTGTCCCCCATAAATATCAGAATCAGAGTTATTCAAATCCAGATTAGAATAACGGGCTGCAAATTCCAGGGTTCCGGGTTTCGGTAATTCCAGACGGGCCCATGAAGTGGCATATTCATACCCGCTTCCGATAGCAATAAATCCAAGCTGAGCATAAGCCCCCCAAGCCTTGTACTTCTTCATATCATTATTGCGGTCGACCTGAGCGTAGAAATATTCTCCTTGCAAACTGAAGCGTCCCAATGCCCCAACCAACTCGCCGGCAACTTTTACAGAGTTTTTAGCATCCGTTACATTAGCATTTACAAACTTAGTAGAATTCACCATACTTCCCAGATTAGCGCCATAACTAATAGTACGTGAAGGAGCACCGTCTTTGTTGGCATCCGGAGTCCTGAAAGTCGCAGCCGCACCTACATGCAGAATTTGACCTTCTTCTTTATATGGATTGTATACCAAACGCCCGGTAAATGCATAACCGTCATTTCCTTTATAGTCCAGTTTCTGATCGAAATGAGTATCTCCGAAGATACCACCGGCATACCAAAAATTCTTCGACCATCCGATGTACTCCAAGCCTAACTTACGTCCCGGAGAAAAGGCCTCTGTAACACAACCGGCATTGATAAAACGGATATTCCCTGAGCTTTCCATATAATCCAACCCGAAAGGTTCTGCAAAATGTCCTAATCTGATATAGGAGTTTTCCTGAAAATTATAAGCGATAAAGACATCTTTCAAAGAAACACTTTTTTTTGCAAATCCGATATCAATTTTACCATTGAACTTTTCATATTTCCCGCTCAAGCCCAAGCGCAGATCACTGATAGTAGCACCACTTCCCAGGTGAGTTTTGTCTTTAAAAAAGGCAGACCCATCGAAATAGACGCGCCCATTAAAAGAGCCTTGTAATTTTTCAGGCAATGCCTGTCCGAATGTCAAGCTGGCAGACAATAACATTGCGGAAGCAATACATAACTTTTTCATAGATTTAGTATCCAATTACAACCTTACTCTCCTTGGCGTTAGTCACATTTTTCTTAACCCCCAGTTCGCCGGTTACATATTTGTAGTCGCCTTCCGGAACATCATTACAATATACCGTAATCGCTCTCGGATCGTTAGCCCAATACTGTTTTACAGTTTTGTTATCCATTTCCTTCTCAACTTTAGTCGCATCCGGATTTACAATCATCTTCAAACCTACAGAGGTATTCATCAATTCCATATCTCCACGGCTGTTACCACCTGCAAATAACGGTTTTGCTTTAATGAAAGTATTTACAACTTCAGCTTTTCCATTGTCTTGAGGAACCGGGAATACAAGCTGGTCGGTAGTTACACCATCAGCAGTAACCAGTGACTTCACTCCCAGAATACGATCCTGAGGAATACCTAGTTGTTCTGCACAGAATTGTTCATAAAGATACTCAGGAGAAGCAGAAACAATCCAAATCTCAAAATCATAATCTTTCAGGTTTGCCAGCAACTGTTTCATTTCCGGATACATCTTATTCTGGTATTTTTCATGAAACATTTCGTTACCAATTTGTCCGATTTCTTCCGGAGTCAGACCAGACAAGAATTTAATACGATTCTGAACATACTCAACCCCCACGTTATTACCATGCAACAATTTGTCTACAATGGCCATTTTTTCTTTAGATTTTTTATCTGTTTTGCCGGCGTAATTTTGCTGTGCAAAATTATACAAAGCTTCGTCAGCCAAATAATAAGGAACCTGTCCGAAAAGAGTTCCGTCACAGTCAAACACAGCCACCTTGCGGGTCTTCATGGGAACTGTAGAATCAAAAAATGCTTCCAGCTGAGCATTCGTTTCATCCGAAAAACCTTTAATCGGCTTGTAAGTAAACGACTGAGCATCCACAAACATCATTGAAGCCAGGACGAGAGTCAGAGTCATCGTCAAAACACACTGAATTCTTACTAATGTTTTCATAAATTTTGAATTTAAATTAATTAATTTAAGGGTAATCAGTTATTCGTAGATTTTGTAATATAGTTACAAAATTTTCAATAATTCATTGCAATTTTTTTAAAATATCAAACAATAAATACAAGCAGCAACGCCTGCACCTGCAATTGGCCCTAATACAGGCACCCAACTATATCCCCAACCACTTGAACCTTTCCCCTTGATGGGCAACAAATAATGAGCAATACGCGGCGGCAGATCCCGTGCAGGATTAATGGCATATCCCGTTGTTCCTCCCAGCGACATACCAATAGCCATAATCAGGCAGGTAACAGGAAAAGCCCCTAGTGAACCAAGCCCCACTTCCGGTGTATTCTCGTGGACAGCCAGCATTAAAATGACAAATACCAATAAGAAAGTACCTACAATTTCACAAAAGAAATTCCGGGGTTTATCCATAATGGCCGGCATCGTACAGAAAGTAGCCAGCTTAGCATCCGGATCGTCAGTAACATCGTAATGGTCCTTATAAAAAAGATATACCAATACCGCCCCCACAAAACCTCCCAGCAATTGTGCTATAATATACCCCGGCACATATGCCCAGGGAAAAGCACCCGCCAATGCCAGACCGATAGAAAGTGCAGGATTCAGATGGGCTCCGGAATAAGGGCCGGCTATGAATACACCGCACATCACGGCAAATCCCCACGCCATAGTAACCACAACCCAACCTCCGTTATATCCTTTCGAGCCTTTTAAGATGTTAGATGCGACAACGCCATCTCCTAAAAGGATCAAAATGACCGTCCCGATAAATTCAAAGAGACATTTTGTAAATAATGTTGTTTCCATAATTCCAAAATTTTATCAATAATCACTCAGAACCCTGCGTACAGCATTATTCCAGCCATTCTTAGCCCTTTCAATTTCTTCAGCATTTCCGGAAGGATCGAAACGCCGTTCCATATTCCACTGCTTTTTAATGTCTTCAATGCTCGACCAGTAACCAACAGCCAGTCCAGCCAGATAGGCAGCCCCCAAAGCTGTCGTTTCCGTTACCTGAGGCCGGATCACCGGAGTATTCAATATATCAGCCTGGAATTGCATCAGTAAATTGTTGCGGGCAGCACCTCCGTCTACCTTCAACTCCTTCAAGGGCAATCCGGAATCCCTGACCATTGCATTTACAATATCCATAGTCTGGAATGCAATGCCTTCAAGGGCAGCACGGGCGATATGAGCAGCCGTAGTACCACGGCTTATACCGGAAATAGCCCCCCTGGCATACTGATCCCACCAGGGAGCAGCCAGACCGGTCAGTGCCGGGACAAAATAAACCCCATTGGTATCCGGAACTGTCGCAGCCAAAGTCTCTACTTCAGCAGAAGAATTTATTATTTTTAATCCATCCCGCAACCATTGTACAACTGAACCTCCCACAAAAACACTTCCTTCCAAGGCATAATTCACCTTATTTCCAATTTTCCAGGCAACAGTAGTAATCAGATTATTTTCAGATATGATCGGTTTCTCGCCACTATTCATCAAAAGAAAACATCCTGTTCCATAAGTATTTTTGACCATACCCGGCTCAATACACATCTGTCCGAACAAAGCAGCCTGCTGATCTCCAGCGATTCCGGAAATAGGCACTTTATGAGCAAACAAGGTAGTTTTTGTATGACCGTATATTTCACTTGAAGATTTCACTTCAGGCATCATTGACAATGGAATACCAAACAATTTCAGCAACTCTTCATCCCATTGTAAAGTGTTTATATTAAACAACATGGTACGGGAAGCATTAGTCACATCCGTAACATGCACCTCACCTCTTGTCAAACGCCAGATCAGCCACGAATCCACAGTTCCGAAAAGTAATTTTCCCTTTTCAGCTCTTTCACGGGCTCCGGGCACATGATCCAGTATCCATTTAATTTTGGTGGCACTGAAATAAGCATCTATGATCAGACCAGTCCTCTCACGAATAAAATCGGTTTTACCTTCAGCTTTCAGGCTATCACAAAAAGCCGACGTCCTCCTGTCCTGCCAGACAATCGCATTATAAACCGACTCTTCAGTTTCCTTATCCCATACAATCGTTGTTTCACGCTGGTTGGTAATACCGATTCCGGCTATATTCAATCCATTGATATCAATACTGGCTATAGCTTCAGCTATAACAGAAGCCTGGGAAGACCAGATTTCATGGGGATCATGCTCCACCCATCCTGACTGAGGAAATATCTGACGAAACTCTTTTTGGGCAACCGAACAAATCTCTCCCTTCTCATCAAAGACAATCGCACGCGAACTGCTGGTCCCCTGATCTAATGATAAAATATATTGTTTCATAGCGTTGAAATTATATGATCATTTTTAAAATAAGCTCAAAAGTGCGTTGATATTTCCGATTTAAAACATTTTCAGCTCCCAATATTTCGATTTAAACATTTTTACTTTCTTAATTGAAATAAATTTAAATCAAAAAGATTTCAATTCAAAAAAAATACATATATTTTTTGACAAAAAATAAAAAAAACAAAAAATCGAAACTTACGCTAAATCTTCCAAGGCCTTTGCAAGTATGGAAATAGGATGTTCACAAGATTTGGTTGTAGACATTTCAATCTGCCATTTACATGTTTCACAATCAGTTACCACATAATCGATATCATAATCTTCGATCTGCCTGAATAAGGAATCGCCAATATCCTGTGAAGTCTTATAATTTTCTTTTTTGAAACCATAGGTACCGGCAATACCACAACACTGAGAGTCCAGAATAATCAGTTCCACATTGGGAATCAGTTTCAGAAGTTCAATAGAATAATAGGACCACCCCAATTTTTCCATATGACATGGAGTATGATAAGCCACTCTCAGCTTTACATTTTTTTTAAATTTCAGTTTCGTTTCATTTCGATTAAGCAAACGATAAATATAACGTGTCGCCAATTCTATATGATCCCGCACATCCGCATTCTGAATGCCCAATAAATGCGGATATTCATCCCGGATTGTAAAAGTACAAGTTGAAGATGTGGCAATTACCGGCATTTGCTTATCCACCACCGATTCCCGTATTGAATGAATATTTTGCTCAGCCTGTTTCCGGGCCTGATGAATAAATCCATTCGAAATCAAGGCAACTCCACAGCATTTTTCTTTTTTCAGCAATTGCACTCCTATGCCAAGTGCATTCATAACTTTGACCAAATCCTTACCCAATTGCGGATTATTATAATTCGCATAACAACCATGAAAATAGCTCACTTGTTTCGCAAAAGAAAGTTGTTTTTGAGCCTGCTTTTTATACCAGCCTTCAAATGTTCCGGAAGCATACTTGGGAAAAGTACGCCTGTGATCTATCTTCAACACCCCGTCCAGAACAGCTTTTACAGGCTTCAGCCCTAAAGTTGCGTTCACAACCGGGGCAAAAGGAGTAGACAAAGTACCCACCAAATCTGTATTAGCCAGAATAAAATCCCGGACTTTCGGTCTTTTCTTACTATACTTAATCCTCGCCATCTGAATGATATCCCCGATCCGGACATTAGAAGGACAAGCCACCTCACACCTCTTACAGTTAATGCAATATTTAAGTGCCTCATCGTAAAAATCAGGACGCTTCAAACGAAGACGTTCCCCATCAGGTCCGGCCTGTTTCGGACCCGGATAATCCGGATTTACCGCAGCAACAGGACAATATACGGTACAAACCGTACACTTGATACATTGCTCGAAATTATTATCGCTGATATTATGTTGTTGGAGATTCATGACTTTCTTATTTACTTAAAATTCTTTCTGCTACATACAACGCACTCAAAACCGCAACTCCGGCCCCACAGCCTTCTTTCATCGCATCGAAGCCTTCCAGAACAGCACCAGCCACATATAAATTATCCAAAGGCTGCCCCCGGTACAACGCCCGGAATCCCTCATCTGTTTTCACCCCGAATTTCTGATAAGGTTGAGCCGCAAACAAATCCAGATCATACCAATCTTCCCGGTCTTCCGCAAACGAAACATCCAGATCAAAGACCGGCTCATACACTCTTTCCGGACTTGCAATCAAACCCTGACTAAAAAAGCTTCCCGTCGCTAATACCACGTTTTGTCCTACAAAAGGGATATCTCCGTGATTATAGGAATAAACCCGGACAACCCGGTCTCCTTCTCTCTCTGTCCGCAATACAGTATCGCCCAGCATATATACTCCCCCCAACTGCTGAAAATACTTTTTCAATTGTTGCTGGGTACGGATCCCCGGAACCGAAGGAGGTAAAGTCGGCAACAAACAAATGGCTTTCCCCACCCTTTCCTCCAATTGCTTTAAAACATTACCCGGACTCAACCCTATTATTGCCGGAAGTACGATAGCTTCGGCATCTCCACTTTCATTCTTCAACAGATGGGCCAATTCCTCCAGATTCTCCTGTTTATCGAAAATTCTGGCTATATTGGTAGACCTCATCTCGGTCGGATTTTTCCGGATGTATTCCAAAGCAGGAAAATTGAATGCGTGGATACTACTTTCTGTCCCAATTTTCCTGAATTCATCCGCAATAAACTGTGTGTAAAAGTCCAGAAATCCCAGAACATTGAATATGGCTATTTTTTTCCAAGGCAAACAAGTCTTATTTTCACATACTAACTGATCCTTTAAAGTCAGCCAGGTCGGTTTAAAAGTTCCCATGGGAGTCACCCGATAATGATTTGTCTCCTCATCCCCCGATACCGGGATACCGGCTTCCTGCAACAGTTTACGGGAAAGCACAGCCAGTTCCCGGAATTTTTCCCGTCCGAGTTTAGCATACGGATGCACCGAAACTTGCCGGCTCAACTCCTCAATATGTTGTAAAGGATGTTCTACCGGAGTTCCGTCAGGCAAAGCATTCAGCAGGTCAAATGAACCGGAAGAAAAATGCAATGCACTCTGTCCCGCCGAGATAATCACACATCTCTGTCCCTGTTTTGCCAGCCGGATACCACAAACCAATCCGGTCAAACCGCCTCCGATGATAATTGTATCGAATTTCATATTATTCTTCTTGTTTTTGAGCCCATGTTAAACCACATACCCCCTCATATATCCAAGCGGTGTATTCACTCTCACGCAAAGTATCCCCCCACGCAATCGGAGCCATACCTTTCCATCTTTCATTCAGAAAAGAAGAGAGATCTTCCTTCGCCTTACGGGTACAATATTTGTGCATACTACTCATCAATCCGGCAGCACGGCACGCACAAAGCTCCCCCTGACAAGTCCCCATCCCAACCCGGGTACGTCTCCTCAAATCCACCAGATTATTGACATCCAGTTCATTCAATGCATATTTCACTTCCCCCACAGAAACTTCCTCACATTCACATACCAAACTATTCTCCAGAGAAGTATTATCAGACATTTTTCCGGCCCGGTCGCCATGCCGGTATATCGTCGACTTCCGCTGAGCCAAAGGGACAGAGATCATTTTTTTCCCCGTCTCTGCAGCATTTTCACGGGAACCTGGTAATTTCTCTACAGCAGTTGTACACACAGCTTCTATATTCAGCTTTTTACAAACAAGATCGGTTGTCCACTCAGCCATCAAACGATAAGTCATCAATTTTCCTCCTGTAATAGTAACAAAGCCTTCCACCCCATCCCTCACAGCATGATCCAGTAAAACAATTCCCCGGCTAACACTACGCCCGCTCGGATCATCCTCCGAGGCTACCAGAGGACGAACACCGGCATAAGCTCTCAATATCCTGGTTTGCGCCAACAAAGGTGACAACTTTTCACCTTCCCGCAATAATACATCCACCTCTTTGGCAGTCACCAGCATATGATCAATCTCTTCAAAAGGAATCTTACTGGAGGTTGTTCCAATCAGCGAGATCGTATCCCCCGGAACCAGAATATCTGCATCAGCAGGTTTCCGGCACCTATTCAAAACCATATGATTGACACGGTGTCCAAAAATCAGCAAAGCCCCCTTGGCTGGCAACATATTAATACGAATACCTGCCAGTCTGGCTATATTATGTCCCCATATCCCCGCTGCATTCACAACAACAGAAGCATAATAGGATCTATGCTCTTTCGCTTTATGATCAAAAACCTTTACTCCTATGATACGGTCCTGATCCCGTAATAATTCTGTCACCTCATGATAAGTCAGCACTTTTGCCCCATGATCCTTTGCATCCAGAATATTGGAAGCTGTCAAGCGAAACGGATCGACAGAACCATCCGGTA
>CAJMQA010000025.1 GCA_905215395.1 uncultured bacterium
GAGAAAAATTATCATATTGGGCGTTTGTCTGATCATGAGTGTTGGTGCCGTGTGTGCTCAGGGGATTAAGTTTGAGAAAGTCGGTTGGAATAAATTGTTGGCAAAAGCGAAGAAAGAAAATAAGCTTATATTCATAGATTGTCATACTTCCTGGTGCGGACCATGTAAACGTTTGGCTACAAATGTGTTCACGCAAGCGGAAGTGGGGGATTTCTTTAATAAACATTTTATCAATGCCAAATATGATATGGAAGTGGGAGAAGGTATTGAGTTGAAAAAGAAATTTGAAATCACAGCTTATCCGACCCTATTGTATGTGAACAGTAGGGGGGAAATCGAACATCGCTCGGTGGGGGCTGTTGGGCCAGAGGCTTTGATTCAGCAGGGGAAACTGGCTATGGATCCGGAAAGAAATTTTGCATCTATTCAAAAGCGCTATGAAGAAGGGGACCGTACACCGGCTTTTCTGGAAAGTTACATCAGTGCCTTAGACAGGGCCGCTATGAGGAGTGTGAAGATGACGGTTGTGGAGGAATATCTGGCAGCTCTTCCTTTGAAGGATTTGCTGACGAAAGAGAAATGGTCTTTGGTGGAAGAAAATATCAAAGACCCTGTGAGTCCGGTTTTTCAACAGGTGGTATTGGGACGCCAGATATTAAAAAAGCAATTGGGAGATGTCGTGGATTCCCGTATATTCATTGTATTGAGAAATCAAATGGCTAAAATGAATGAGGAAGGGGCGGTTTTGGATACTGCATATTATGGCCAATTTGTGAAATTTTTGCAGCGGGTTACTTATGAAAAAGCTCCTATGTTTTTGGCTCAACTGTATGCTTTGAAGCATGCTGAGGAAGGTGAGTACCAGAAGATGCTGGATGTTTTGCAAGAGGTTTTCCAATATAATCTGATGCAAGGTTTTGACAGAACAGACTGTTTGGTTACCTATCTGAATAAAATGCAGAAATGTCAGGATATGGCTTTGGTGGGAGAAGTGTGTCAGTGGGTGGACGGGTTGGAACAGGGAACTATCGATCCTCTACAGAAGGTTGCCTTGAAAGATTTACAATATAATCTTCTGATTACTCATGGCAAGACAACTGAGGCAGAGCAGGTGAAAGCTGTTGCTGATGAAATATGCAAGAAGTTTGAACAGGATTATAAACATGAAATTACTCGTCGCTTAGTGAATTAATAATTACTG
Source organism: uncultured bacterium (assembly GCA_905215395.1). GTDB lineage: Bacteria > Bacteroidota > Bacteroidia > Bacteroidales > Marinifilaceae > Odoribacter. The sequence continues at coordinate 1,202 of CAJMQA010000025.1, forward strand.
ATTATCAATTTTATACAACTAAATTTATGAAATCTATGAACAAATTATTTAATTTGGCAGCTATTCTATTGCTGTTGGTTTTTAACATTGGATGTAGCGATGACAACAAATTGGATGTCATTTTAGGTGCCGATAAGAGTGAACTTTCTTTTTTGGCTAAGGATGAACCACAGACGGTTACTTTGAGTTGTAATACAGATTGGACTGCAAAAAGTGATAAAAGTTGGTGTAAGGTTAGTCCTGCCAGTGGGAACGGAGAAGGTGTACTGACGGTTGAGGTAGATGAAAATACAGGTACTGAAATCCTGAATGCAGTGATTACACTTTTGGCTGGAGACAAAAGTTTTGAAATTAAAGTAAGACAAGGGACTGGCGGAGTTTATGAAATCAAGTTTCCTGATTTTACTGAATCATTTGTATATAACGTTAAAAATGGGGATACAAAGATTGCTGAACTTTGTAAAGAGTCTGTTCCGGGAGGTACTGCAGCTGTGATTACTTTATATGTATTGGAAGAAGGAGGAAAATATCCTGTAAATGGTTATGTGATAGATAACGGTGGTTCTATTAAATATGATGGTTCTGGTTATACTCCCGGTACAGAAATCAATACGGCAGAATCTATTTTCCTGGTAAAAGGGGAAATCAAAACAAGTGCAGAATTAGCTGTCACTCTCTCTGTTGAGCCGGAATTGTTAGTTGATGCGGATGATAATAACTATAAGATTACTAAGATTGGAGGGGATTACTGGATGGCAGAAAATTTAAAGACAACCTCTTATAGGGATGGAATTATACCTGTAGATTTTATCAATGATTTGGATATTTGGAAAACTTATCAGTCAGGTGCTTATGGTTGGTATGATAATGATGAAGCTAATAAGGATATTTATGGTGCGTTGTATAATGGCGAGGCTGCTTATAGTAATCGTAATCTGGCTCCTACAGGTTGGCACATTCCGACAATAGAAGAATGGAGTGATATGTTTATGTTTATAGGAGGAGAGACCACTGATGGTTATTATTTTGACAAAGTTGGACCGAAAGTTAAAGCAAGCAGTGATCTTTGGGTAGATGCAAATCCGGAACCGTCAACAAATGTGACTGGTTTAAGTATGTTGCCCGGCGGTGCTTTACTTGAAAGTTGGAAGGGGAGTGAGATTGGTTATCTGTTTGGATACAGCTATATAGGAAGTTGGGTCTATTATTGGGCAAAACCGGGGATTTCTGATTATGAGAAAGATTTTTGGAATGTCAGGGTAGATGGTGCGACTGCTGGTATTTATTCCGGATATGCAAACATGAATGAAGGGTATTATATAAGATGTAAAAAAGATGCCCAGAAATAAAGATTGAATAGAGAGAGTAGCGAGGTGCTTCCTGCCGGGGTCAGAAATGATCCGGCAGGAAGTTTTTTTTGTGACAGACAAGCAGATTTATATTATCTTTGCCTCTCTGGAAAAAGGAATAAATTAACTTATAAAACAGAAAAAAATGACAGCAAATTGGTTTGAAGCGAAGGTGAAGTATATGAAGGTGAATGAAGATGGGAGAGAGAAAAAAGTGAATGAGGCATATCTTTTGGATGCGATGTCCTATACCGAGGCTGAGAGCAGGATCATGCATGAAATGGAGTCCGTGATCAGTGGGGATTATTATATCAGTAGTTTGAAAAAATCAAATGTGACCGAGCTGGTGCCTTCAGAAGATGAAAACGATGACCGTTGGTATAAAGCTAAAGTGGGTATCATAGATGCAGATGAAGTCAGCGGAAAAGAAAAAGCCAGTTTTCAATATTATCTGGTGGCTGCTTCAAACATCAACCGTGCTCTGGAAAATCTGGAAAAGAGCCTGGCGACTTTCGTCGTACCTTATGAAATTGCCAGTATTACCGATACTCAGTTTATGGATGTGTTTCCTTACTTTTCCGATGAGGAAGAAAAGCTTCCGGAAAATCTGAAACCGATAAATGAAACAGAAGATTTTGAGTGAAACAGCGTTGAAAAGTCCCGGTCGGGGCTTTTTTTGTTTTCTTAAATATTTCTTAAATTTTCGTAAACGTTTGTGTTACATGATTTTCTCAGGAAATGAGCTACTTATTTCTTTTTAAGAAACCTTCGTTTTATCTTTTTTCTTTTCTACCTTTGTAGGATTCATTTAAAGCTGTTGGCTTTTGATTAGGAATACCAGTGACAGGTGATTATTCGGATGGTTTTCCGGATGCTGTGAAACATTGTTACTGGAGATTCGTAGTTGGATAACAGTTTTGTGATTGAGATGGCTTGAAAATAAAATATTTAAATATATAGACTAAACAATCGATATAATGAAAACACGTATTGAACATGACTTGTTAGGCGAAAAGGAAGTGCCTGCAGATGCGTATTATGGAATACAGACCCTCCGGGGAATTGAAAATTTTAAAAACATTAGTGGAATTACTATTGGTGACTATCCCAATTATGTGAAGGCTCTGGCTATGGTAAAATGGGCAGCTGCGAAAGCTAATCAGGAACTGGGGATTTTGCCGGATGAAATTGCTAATGCCATTACCCATGCCTGTGAAGAGATCATCAACGGAAAACTGCATGATCAGTTCCCGGTTGACTTGATTCAGGGAGGAGCTGGAACTTCAACCAATATGAATATCAATGAGGTGGTTGCTAATCTTGCTCTGGAACTGATGGGACACAAAAAAGGTGAGTACCAATACTGTCACCCGAACAATCATGTAAATATGTCTCAATCTACCAATGATGCTTATCCTACATCGTTTAAGCTGGCTTTCATTTTTATGAATGAGGAATTGGTAGCTGACTTGAAATTATTGATACAGGCTTTCCGGGCTAAAGGAGAAGAATTCAAAGAAATCCTGAAGATGGGCCGTACCCAATTGCAGGATGCGGTACCTATGACTATGGGACAGGAATTTGAAGCTTTTGCAGCTAACCTGGAAGAGGAAGTTGACCGTCTGAATCAAATGGCAAAATTGTTCCTGGAAGTAAATATGGGTGCAACTGCTATCGGTACCGGAATTAACTCTGAGCCTGAATATTCTTCCAAATGTATTAAGAATCTCCGGATTATCAGTGGTGAAGAATTTGTATTGGCTTCTAACCTGATTGAAGCAACTCCGGATGCCGGTTCATCCGTTATGTATTCTTCTGCATTGAAACGTCTGGCTGTGAAATTATCGAAGATCTGTAATGACCTGCGTTTATTATCCAGTGGCCCCCGTTGTGGTTTGAATGAAATTAACCTGCCGCCTATGCAGCCGGGTTCTTCTATTATGCCGGGTAAAGTAAATCCGGTTATTCCGGAAGTGGTGAACCAGATTTGCTATCGGATTATCGGTAACGATCTGACCGTGACTTTTGCTGCTGAAGCTGGTCAGTTGCAATTGAATGTGATGGAACCTGTCATGGTACATGCTATTTTCAGCTCTATCAAGATGTTACAGAAAGGTATGGATCGCTTACGGATCCTTTGTGTAGAAGGTATTACTGCCAATGCTCAGCATTGCCGTGAAATGGTTCTGAACAGCATCGGTATTGTTACTGCTTTGAATCCTACTCTGGGTTATGAAAATTCTTCCCGTATTGCTAAACGTGCTCTGAAGGAAAACCGGAGTGTGTATGATCTGGTACTGGAAGAAGGTTTGCTGACAAAAGAAGAGCTGGATCAATTGCTGAAGCCGGAAAATATGATTAAACCTCATAAGTTCTACAAGAAAAAATAAGCTTATAGAGATAGTAAAAAAGGGCATCTGATGAGAATGCCCTTTTTTGCAAATCTCATAACCTTTCTGTATGATTGCCGTAAATAGTCAGAATAACTATAAAAAATAACTGTTATGAAAAAATTTATTTCACGTACAGCAGTGATTGTTATCATTGCAGGCATGTCAGTTGCTGTTTCCGGATGTTACGGTCCTTTTCGGCTGACCTCTAAATTACACAATTGGAATGGACAAGTTTCTCAAAAAAAATTTGTCAATGAGTTGGTATTTATTGCCATGTGTATTATTCCTGCCTATGAAATCTGCGTTTTGGGAGATGGCTTGATCTTCAACTCTATAGAATGGTGGGGAGGACGTAATCCGATAACTATGAAGGACGGACAGCGGGAAGATATGAAACTGGTACATGAAGGACAACAGTACCGGGTGATCAAAACGAAAAATAATGTAACCATAGCTCTTGAGAATGGTGAACAGGAGATCGATTTCCGTTATTTCCCCAAGGAAAAGGCTTGGTACCAGATGAAGGGGGAAGAGAAGGTGAAAGTCGTAGAATTAAAGGGAAAAGAAGTATTCACTTATCTGCCGAATGAGAAAACTCTGGTTTTCAATCAGAATAATATAAATCTGATAGAAACCGAGGTGATGGCTGCCAGAGGATATTAACTGATATACCGCCAGGTGATCCGTGTTTTAAAGAGACGTTTGATCTGAGCAGCAAACAGCTGATTGTCTTCTTTTTGCAGATCGGCATCATCAGCGAGAATTTCGTTGGCAATCCGGGAGGCCTCGTTCAGAATCAGGGTATCTTTTCCGAGATTTGCTACTTTCAGGCTACAGGTGAGACCACTTTGCTGGGTGCCTTCGATATCGCCGGGGCCGCGAAGCTTCAGGTCGGCTTCGGCGATTTCAAAACCATCATTGGTGGAGGTCATGGTTTCTATGCGCTTGCGGGAGTCATTTGAAATTTTATAAGAGGTCATCAGAATGCAGTACGACTGATCTGCTCCCCGGCCGACACGTCCCCGGAGCTGGTGCAGTTGTGAAAGCCCGAAACGTTCGGCACTTTCTATGACCATGATGGAGGCATTGGGGACATTGACTCCGACTTCAATAACTGTAGTAGAGACCAGTATTTTAGTTTCGGCGAGAACAAACCGTCGCATTTCGGCATCTTTTTCAGCCGGTTTCATTTTTCCGTGTACCATACCTGTTTTATAACCTTTGGGCAGGAAGTAATTATTGATTTGTTCAAAACCTGCTTCAAGATTCCGGAAATCCAATTTTTCTGATTCGTAAATCAAAGGATAGACCACATAGACTTGTCTGCCTTTTTGCAATTCTTTTTCTATGAACTGAAATACCTCCATCCGCTTTTTTTCAAAGGTATGAAAAGTGGTAATTGGTTTACGTCCCGGAGGGAGCTCGTCGATAACCGAAACATCCAGATCGCCATAGAGGGTCATGGCCAGTGTGCGTGGGATGGGGGTAGCTGTCATGACCAGAACGTGAGGAGGTATGGTATTTTTTTGCCATAGTTTGGCTCTTTGGGCAACTCCGAAACGGTGTTGTTCGTCGATGATTACCAGGCCAATATTCTGGAAAGTGACAACGTCTTCCAGCAAGGCATGGGTTCCGATCAGAATTTGCAAGCTTCCGTCTCGTAACCTCTGGTGGATCTCTTCCCGTTCTTTCTTTTTCGTCGAGCCGGTCAGTAAGGCCACGGAGATGCCCAGTTTCTCCAGCATTTTTCCTATGGTATCATAATGTTGGTTGGCTAAAATTTCTGTCGGAGCCATCAGACAGGTCTGATAGCAGTTATCGAGGGCTATTAACATGCACATAACAGCGACCAGAGTTTTTCCGCTGCCCACATCTCCTTGTAACAGGCGGTTCATCTGTTTGCCGGTTCCGCAATCCTGACGGATTTCGCGGATGACCCGTTTTTGTGCATTGGTCAGTTCGAAAGGGAGGTATTGGTTGTAGAAAGTATTGAAATAGGTTCCGATAGTCTTAAAAAGATGTCCCTGAAAATAGCTTTTCCGCTTGTATTTTAATTTTAGGATATTCAATTGAATATAGAACAGCTCTTCAAATTTCAAACGGAACAGGGCTTTCCGTAACATGTCCGGCGATTCCGGGAAATGGATGTTGTAAAGTGCTTCATGCAGGTACATGAGTTTATGCTTCTGTATAAACCAGGCAGGTAAGGTTTCGGAAATCTTCCCTTTGATGGTCTTGAAAATACTGTCCTGGATTTTGCTGATGGCCTTCGAATTCAGGAAGGCTTTTTTCATCTTTTCGGTGGTGGGATAGATGGCCTGAAAACCGACCAATAGCTGAGAGGCTTTCTCAAAGCTGTCAATTTCAGGATGTATGATATTGATCTTCCGGTTAAATTCTGAAGGTTGCCCGAAAATCAGGTATTCCTTATTGGGATCGATCTGATTACTGAGGTATTTGAACCCCTTAAACCATACCAACTCCAGGGTACCTGTTGCGTCATAAGCGATGGCTGTCATCCGCTGTGCCTTGCCTTCCCCGATACTCTTCAGGTCACGGATACGTGCTTTTATCTGAATATAAGGTAAGTGGGCATTTAATTCTGCAATGGGATAGATTTTGGAACGGTCGATGTATTTGTAGGGGACATGATACAACATATCCTCATAGCTTTGTATTTCCAGTTCCTCAAATAATACAGCGGCTTTTTTCTCACCGACACCGGGCAAAAATTTAATATTTAATCCAGCAAGTTCCATAAACTCTGGCAAAGATAGGGAAAAGGGATGAGACAGGCAAAACAGCTGTTAAAAGGAGAGTGTGAAATTTTGAAGGGGGAAGATGGGTATTTCGTTTAATTTTTCTAATTTCGTTGACTGATGAAGTATTGTGAATATTAATTATGAGTTATCTGAAAGAACGGATAAAACATGCGGTGCGGTTCCGGCATAAAAGGGGATTCGGAGTACATTCTCCTTTTATGTTTAATCTGATACGGAATGTGATCCGGGATAAAGAAAAGCAATTTACTTATCCTGAAGCCTTGGAAAAGGCTGGATTGTTAAGGCACCGGGAAAAAAAAGTGTTCCGGCTCCTGTCCCGTCTGATTCGTTATCTGAAGGTTCGGTATGTGGTTTGTATCGGGTATAATGCTGATTTATTGACAGAATATCTGGCTCAGACGGATGCACAGGCGATTATGTTAAGCAATATGCCTGAGGAGTTGGAAAATGCTGACTTTATTTATATGGGGCGTAGTGCCCGGACTATTATGCCGGATGATTTCTCTAACCTGACATCAGGGATCCCTGTCCGGTATCTGGTCATTGCTGATATTCACAAAGATTCTTACAATGCCCGTCTATGGCGGCAATTGCATGATAAGGCTACTGTTTCAGTCGATATGATGTGGTATGGCTTGTTGTTTTTTGATGAAAAAATACAGAAAGGGAAATATAACCTGATCATTTGAGGTTGGTTGACCGATGATCAGGAAGGAAGCAGGAAAAACGAAAAATAGAAAATATGAAAATTTACACAAAAACCGGAGACAAAGGAATGACTTCTTTAATCGGAGGGAAGAGAGTTCCTAAAAATAGCGCCCGCCTGGAGTCATATGGTACAATTGATGAGTTGAATAGTTATCTGGGGATGATTCGTGCGTTTCCATTGGAAGAGAAAGTGCAGGATGAACTGGTGGAGATCCAGTCCCGTCTGTTTGATGTGGGCGGGAATTTGGCTACAGATCCGGAGGCTGAGCATGTAAAGGTCGCTTTGGGGGTATCCGCTACGGATATAGAGTTGTTGGAAAAAGGTATAGACCGGATGGATGCCGAAATCCCTCCGATGAAATGTTTTGTTTTGCCGGGAGGAAATCAATGCATCTCTTTTTGTCATATAGCCCGTACTGTTTGCCGGCGTGCAGAACGGAGGATTCTGGATCTGGCCGCTGAGGCAGAAGTTGACGGGTTGGTCCTGAAATATGTGAACCGTCTTTCCGACTACCTGTTTGTGCTTTCCCGGAAAGTGGCTCATGATATGGGGATTGAAGAAAAGCCTTGGATGCCCGGGCATTAAAATTCACGGTAATATTCGCTCAAGGTTCCTGAATGATTTTTAGTTTAGGAGTTTTTAAACGGGTTACCAGCCACGTCTCAAACCGTTGACGCTCCTCTGTGGAAGGTGTTTGCCGGTAGGAGGTGAGGGCTATGGCTAATGTGTCGGAGGATTGTTTGTCTATATCTGTCCGGATCATGCGGGATATAGCGAGGGTACGGATATGGGGAAACAATATTTTTAATTCCGGGGCAATGACTGTTGTAATGGAATCGTATACGGCATATTTTTCCAGCCGGTTTCTCAGGGAACTGATCTCCTGTGCCTGGCGTTTGGTTTTGTCCTGATTGTGTCTGTAAAAATCCTGAAGGACCAGATTGTTCAAAGCATTTTCCTGGCCGTCTTCTTTTTCACGTCCGAAGCCTTGCTGAATATTTAATTTCGTACCTTCCAGATGATATTGCTCCATTTTCTGATGCAGCATAAGGATATATTCTTCCGGGATTTCTTTTCCGATTAAGGTAACAGAAATACTATCTTCCATGACATATTTGTTGACAACAAAAGTGTTGGGAAAATTGATTTCATTGGAAACAAAACGGGAGGCATTGGTTTCAAAAATATTGGCTTTGATCATGTGATACGTAATATAGATACTGGGCACCATGGTTACAAAAATGATGGTATAGACAATTTGCTGGACTTTTTTGCCTTTTTCCGCATCCACGAAAGTTTTTTTTGGGAAATGCATCAGTTTTACTCCCAGGGTAGTAGCGAAAGCTATAAATACTGAGTTGATCATATAAAGATAAAATGCACCGAAGAAATAAGTCAGATTTCCGTTGGCCAGCCCGAACCCTGCCGTACACAATGGAGGCATCAGAGCTGTGGCAATAGCTACTCCGGGGATGACATTACCTTTCAGGCGGGAGCTTGAAGCAACGATTCCTGCCATCCCGCCGAAGAAAGCGATCAGGACGTCGTAAATTGTGGGAGTGGTGCGTGCCAATAGTTCGGAACGGGCTTCATTCAAAGGAGAAATTAAGAAGTAAAGTGTGGAAGTCAGAATCCCGAAAATGGTTGCAATGGCCAGATTCCGGAATGCCTTTTTGATCAATTCGAAATCATTGATCCCTACACCGAGTCCGATACCCATGATGGGGCCCATCAGCGGGGATATCAGCATGGCACCGATAATTACTGCAGTAGAATTGACATTCAGGCCTAAAGAGGCAATGAAAATAGCACAAATCAATACCCATAGGTTACTCCCTTTGAAATCAATTCCTTTGAGAATATTATCAATGGTTTCCAGTTCGTTTTCTCTGTCGTTGGAATAATCCAGAATTCCTTTCAGGTAATTTTTGAATTGATGTACAATATCAGTAAAAGCCATATTTCTTTATTTTATTTCTTAAAAAATTTTCCGATCACCGGAATTTCCCGGAGCGGCAAGTCAGTTTTTATCAGATACAAGAGAAAGACAATCAAAAGTAAGGTCCGGAAAGCCAAACGTAGTGCAAGATGATCTATATCTACCCAGATATCAAGTCCATATAGGATTAGGGCTAATATAAAATATTTTGCGATGACTTTCAGATCATAATGAATGGGATAATAATGCTGTCCGATAAACCAGGAACTCAGCATCATGGAGAAATAGCAGATAAAGGCAGCCCATGCACTAGCTATGTAACCGAAACGGGGGACAAAAAGAATATTGATCAGCAGGGTGATCAACAGACCAAAAATGGAAAAATAAGCTCCCCATTGGGTGCGGTCGGTTAGTTTATACCACAATGACAGATTAAAAAATATACCGAAAAATAATTCGGCGATCATGACAATAGGCACTACTTTTAAGCCTTCAAAATAACGGGGATCGATAAAATATCTCAGAATATCGATATAGAACATAACTCCCAGAAAGATCAGCAAACCGAAAATAATGAAATATTTCATAGCATCTGCATAAGCCTTGGTCTTATTACTGTCGGCTTTATATTGTGCAAAAATAAAAGGTTCATAAGCATACCGGAAGGCTTGGATAAACATCACCATGACAATGGCTATCTTGTAGTTTGCCCCGTAGATTCCCAGTTGGTCCATGGCAATCGTTGGATCCTTGATCAGAATGGGATAGAGGATTTTGTCTATGGTTTGATTCATGATACCGGCAACGCCCAGAATCAATAAAGGGAAAGAATATCTGAGAATACGTTTTAGCAGATGCCACTGAAAATGCCATCTGATCCTGATGATTTCGGGTAGCAGAGCCAGCATGACGATAAATGTGCCGATTACATTGGCGACAAGAATATACCCGACCCCGTATGCAGGATTGTAAAACCAATCCACAGTGCCCGGATAATGTTTGAATAACCACGGGCAGGCTAGTAAGAAAAACAGATTCAGTGTAATATTCAGTGCAATAAACAGCAGTTTCAGTGCTGCGAAACGAATGGGTCTCTGAAGGTATCTCAGATAAGCAAAAGGTAGGGAACAAAAAGCATCCATCCCGATAATGACAGCTGTCATGGCTATGTATTCCGGATGATCTCCCAGATGGAACAGTTCACTGATGGGTTGTAAAAATAAAAAGACCAACAAAACAAAAGCCGTAGAGCTGACCGCCAGTGATGTCAGGCAGGTGGAGTATATCGTTTTAGGTTCCCCCTGCGAAGTATCATTGGCAAAGCGGAAAAAACCGGTTTCCAGACCATAAATCAGGATTACAAGCAGCAGAGCCATCCAGGAGTAAAGATAAGTCACCATCCCGAATTCTCCGGTAGTCGCCAGCTTGTAAGTGTACAGGGGAACCAGACACCAATTGAGGAAGCGGCCGATGATACTGCTGGTACCATAAATAGCCGTATCCTTGGCTAAACTTTTAATTCCTGCCATAATATCAGTTTTTATAGAAAGTACAAAGATAGCGGAATAAGAATGAAAAGTAAAAAGTGGGGTGGGAAAAGTGTAGGGAAATAATTTTGGATGCCGGCATTATACCAGATGCCAGCATCCAGGTTATGTTAATAGTTGATTTTAGCTTTTGCAATTGCCTCGGAGGCATTTTTTACCGGAATAAGGGTGAATCCCCATTTGTAGTCTTGGCTGGCAGGGATGGAGTAGGCGGGTTCGGGGCGTGCTCCCCAGCTGTTGTAGCCTGCGACTCCCTGTTGTTTCATGTCGACACAGACCTCTACGAAATTGCGGGGACGGATATCGTTGATGTGGTGCATGCGGCGCAGTTTATTCCGTGCCAGTTCGGGATTGTGATTGGCTATTTCTTCCGGAGTGAAGTTACTCCATTGATAATCGTGTGGCAGGGCTTCTTCGGAATCAAAATCTTCTATGGAATTGCGCAGAGCGTTGAAACCGATGGTTTTGTCGGCTTTGATCAATAAGCCATTGCCTTTTCCGGTCAGAGAAAGCCAGCGGGTTTCCGTATGATGTCCGTTTTCCTGTGGGCGCACATAAGGGAAATACAGTTTTTCGGCAGTAGACTGATAAAGGCCGATCAAAGAGCCTGCGTTTCTGTCCGAATAATTTTCTTCCGGTCCGCGTCCGTAATACTGAACCTGGTTCAGCGTTTCCGGCAGACGGAAACGTACTCCTATGCGCGGGACTTCCAGTAGAGCTGTTGCTTTACGGGTGGCTTTTACTTCCGGACTGAAAGTGGCCATCCGTGTAGCTTCAGAAATTTCTGTCGGAGCTTCCTCCATGGAAGTTGAAGTAAATTCGGCTGCGACTTTGACAACTCCGTCCGGATGGACTGTATAGGAGACGATATAAAGGTTACCGGCAGCTAGCAAGTAGTTGACCGTAATGATGGCCGTGTGACCGGATTTACTGATTTTGGCATCTACAACATGGAAGTTTTTACTGGATTGCTTCCAGACTTGCAGGCGGGATGGTTCTCCGTTGCCGTAGTCATTGTCGGTCGGTCCCCGCCAGAAATTCGGCTGAATGCCGAAGCCGTCTTTGAAATACTTTGTGCCGTTGACCTTGTAGGAACTGACCAGTCCGTTTTTTTTGTTGAATACGAAATTGACATTGGAGGAGGTTACCGCCAGATCATCTCCTGTTTCAGAAATTTTCAGCGGAGCTCCTGAGTTGCCTTTATAGTGGGGGGGCGGAACGGCGAGTTTGGGCAACGGGAATTGATCGTGAGCGATCAGATGATTGGCCGGAACTCCCGGTCCGGCTTTTCGGGTGTACACTTCAAAATTGATAAAATACTCTGTTCCCGCTTTCAGGTTCAGGTTGCAGGGAAGCTGAAGTTCCTTGCTGGCCTGAGGCGCCAGGTTTAAAGGAACCTGCCCCGTTTTTACGGTTTTGCCGTCCGCCAGAATATGGTAGATAATCCGGTAATCTGAAAGATTGGTGAAATAGAACCGGTTGGTGATTTTTACGTCAAAGCTTTTGAGGGAGCTTTTACCTCCGTTTATTTCTGAATAATGGCGGTTGGCATCAAACCCTACATTCTGATGTGCATATTTCACCTCGGCCATGGCTGGATGAGGGTTCCGGTCGGGATTCACCAGTCCGTTGCATAAAAAGTTACCATCACTGGGGGCGTTTACGCCAAAATCACCTCCATAAGCCCAGTAACCTCCGTTTTTGTCCACCCAAATGCCCTGGTCTACCCAGTCCCAGATGTAACCTCCCTGTAAATTGGGGTATTTGTAAATCGCCTGCCATTGTTCCCAGAGGTTTCCTGAAGAATTTCCCATGGCATGGGAATATTCGGAGGGTACTACTGGCCGGTCGCTGCCGTTTTGCCCGATCTGTTCCAGCCAGGCCGCACTGGGATATTGAGGAACGTACATGTCGGTATTCCATTCCCATAAGGCTCGTTCGTAGCATACCGGCCGGTTCATCCCGTCTTTTTCCCGTTCTTTTACCCATAAATAGGTCTGGTAAAAGTTATATCCGTTACCGGCTTCATTCCCCAGAGACCAGATGGAAACACTGGGGAAGTTTTTGCTTCTTTCGTACATATTGACCGTCCTGTCCATATGAGCTTTCAGCCATTCCGGATTGTTGCCCAGGGTACCGCCTTTCCGTAGGTCATAATACATACCGTGAGATTCGATATTGGCTTCATCGTAAACGTATAGTCCGTATTCATCGCAAAGTTCATAGAAACGCCGGCTTTGAGGATAATGACACAGCCGCACGCTGTTCAGGTTGTTCTGTTTCATCAGCTCAAAATCTTTGCGCATCAATTCCTCTGTGACATAATGCCCTGTCTTGGGATTGTGTTCGTGAATATTTACTCCTTTTAATTTAATCGGCTGACCATTGACCAGGAATACAACATAGGGTTTACCATTGGCTGCAATTTGGTCGGTCGGTTTTATTTCAAAGCGTCTGAAACCGACTTTGAAAGGAACAATTTCTACAATCTGCTCTCCCTGTTTAATGGTCATCAGTAGCCGATAGAGATAAGGGTGTTCTGAGCTCCAGGGAATTACATTTTTTACCTGCGTAGTAAAGTCGATGGTTTTTACACTCTGTGCTTCCAGGTCAAAAGAGTTGGTTTCACTGAAAACCTGCTTTCCCTGGTCGTCTAAGAGTTCGTAACTGACATTCACTTGCCGGGGAGAAGAGTTCGTATTTTTCAAATCCATACTCAGTTTGAAAATTCCCTCCTGGTATTGATCATCCAGGGTAGACACGACGCGGAAATCTTTCAGGGCAGTTTTGGGTTGTGACCAGAGGTAGACATCCCGCTCGATGCCACTGATGCGCCAGAAGTCCTGGCATTCCAGATAAGAACCTGTACACCAGCGGAATATTTTCAGGCAAAGAGTGTTTTTGCCGGGCTTTACGTATTTATTGATGAGAAATTCTGCGGTAGTCTTTGAGTCTTCGCTATAGCCGACTTCTTGTCCGTTGATATATACATGAACACCGGCTTTGGCTCCGTCGAGATTAAAAAAAATATCCCGGTCTGTCCAGTTTGCAGGGATGTCAAAGTCCCGCCGGTATATGCCCACCGGATTGTTGTCCGGAAGGGTTGGGGGATGTGGATTACGGGGTTTAAATTCATAGCCATGGTTGGTATATATGGCTGTTCCGAATCCCTGAACTTCCCAGTTGCCCGGAACCCGGATGTCTTTCCAGTGGTCTGTATTGACTGACAGCGTGGTAATATCTGCCGGTAAATCCTTGTATGAATCAACGAAATAGAATTTCCATGTTCCATTGAGCAGGGAGTAATATTTGCTGTTTTCGTATCGGAAAGTCAGAGCGTCTGCCCGGTTATCGTAAGTCATAAATGAAGAACGGGGATATTCCTTGTTTACGGCAACCACCTGTACATCCTGCCAATAGGGTGTGGAAGACTGGCTGTACAGATTTAGAGAAGAGAAAAGAACAATTAATACGTAAAACAGATTTTTCATCTTTATGGTCGTTTGTTTGTTAAATTATGCGAAATTAAGAAAAAAATTTAATAATAAATAATCCGGATAGAATTGTGATAAAATAAAAACGCCGGAAGATTGTAGCTTCCGGCGTTTTTGACATATAGATGGAAAGAGAATTTTATTCTTCCGTAAAATTCGGATACATATAATTGGTTGCGGGTACAAAAGTTTCCTTGATACATTGGGGAGAAACCCATCTCAGTAAATTGAATATTGATCCGGCCTTGTCATTTGTACCTGAAGCCCGTCCGCCTCCGAAAGGTTGCTGATCCACAACTGCTCCTGTCGGTTTGTCGTTGATGTAGAAATTACCGGCAGTATGGGTTAAACGTTCTGTCAGCTTTTCAATATTGGCACGGTCATTGGAGAAGATCGCGCCTGTTAAAGCATATGCAGAACCGGTATCCAGCAGGTTCAGTGTTTCATCTACTTGGTCAGGTTCGTAAACGTAAACTGTCAGCACCGGTCCGAACAGCTCTTCCCGCATGGTGATATAGTCCGGTTTTTTTGCTAGGATAACAGTCGGGTAGATATAATATCCTTTGGATTTATCATATTTTCCTCCCAGTATGACTTCTGCGTCAGGAGATACCTGGGCGTCGTCAATGGCTTTGGCTAATTTGTCAAATGAAGTTTCGTCGATCACTGCATTTACGAAGTTTCTGAAATCTTCAACACCTCCGGTTTTGATTTGCTTCAGGTCGGTCTCCATCAGTGCTTTTACCTCCGGCCATATATTAGACGGGATGTAAGCTCTGGAAGCAGCTGAACATTTCTGTCCCTGATATTCAAAAGCTCCGCGTACCAAAGCTGTGGCAACCGGCTGTGCTTTGGCTGTCGGATCTGCAAAAACATAGTCCTTACCACCGGTTTCCCCTACAATCCGCGGATAGCTGCGATAATTGTTTATATTTTTCACGATGGTTGCCCAGATGTCATTGAATACTCCTGTCGATCCGGTAAAATGAATACCTGCAAAATCTTTGTGTGAAAAAATAACATCTGAAGCTGTGGGTCCGGAACAATATACAAGGTTGATCACACCATCCGGCAATCCGGCTTCCTGAAGAATCTTCATGATGACATATGCAGAATATACGGCTGTTTTAGAGGGTTTCCACACGCACACATTGCCCATCAAGGCAGGAGCTCCCGGCAGGTTGCCTGCGATGGAGGTGAAATTGAAAGGGGTCAGGGCAAAAATAAAACCTTCCAATGGACGCCATACGGTACGGTCCCAGATGCCCGGAGCAGAATTGGGCTGCATATGATAGAGATCGTACATGTTTTTTACGTTGAAACGGTAAAAGTCTGCCAATTCACATACCGAGTCGATCTCTGCCTGAAAAGCGTTTTTGGATTGTCCCAGCATAGTAACAGCATTTAATACCTGACGGTAAGGACCGGCAATTAACTCTGCTGCTTTCAGGAAAATGGCAGCCCGGCTTTCCCAATGCATTTTTTCCCATGCCGGTTTAGCTTTCAGTGCAGCATCAATGGCCATTTGCACATGAGTGGCATTTCCCTGATGATAATGTCCCAGCAGATGCTGATGTTCATGGGGAGGGCGGATATCTGCCAGCTTGTCGGTACGGATTTCTTTACCACCGATAATCATTGGTATATCCACTACTGTATTCCGGATTTCGGCTAACTTGGCTTTTAGTGCAGCGCGCTCGGGTGTGCCCGGGGCATAACTTTTTATGGGTTCATTGGTAATGTTAGGTAATTTGTATACTCCTTTAGGCATAATAGTTAATTTTTAATGTTTAAGTACGATCAATTTTTACGATTCTGAACAAAAATAAAAAACTTTCTTTATAAAAAACATGACAAATAGCAGGTTTTTCCTGAATTCGTTATCTTTGCACCGTTTTAATTTTCAATTGGTTTATGATTTCTGTTAATAATGTAAGTGTTGTCTTTGGAGGATTTTATCTGTTGGACTCTGTTTCTTTTCTGATCAACAAAAAAGACAGGATAGGTTTGACGGGACGGAATGGTGCTGGTAAATCGACAACATTAAAGATGCTGGCGGGATTACAGGCTCCTTCAGAGGGAAATATATCGATGGCTTCAGATGTAAAAATCGGATATCTGCCCCAGACAAAAGTATATACGGATGGAAATACAGTGCGGAAAGAGGCTGAGAAGGCTTTTGCCGGATTGTTTGCATTAAAGGCTGAGATAGAGCAATTGAACAATGAATTGGCTGTCCGGGAGGATTATGATTCTCCTGCATACATGAAACTACTCGATAAAATTCATGAGAAGACCGAATTGTTGAACATCCGGGGTGAAGGGAATATAGATGGTGAAGTAGAGGTTGTTTTGAAAGGTCTGGGATTTAAGTCTGAAGATCTGGACCGCAATTGTGAGGAGTTCAGCGGAGGGTGGCGAATGCGCATCGAATTGGCCAAGATATTGCTGGCACGGCCGGATATTTTTTTGTTGGATGAACCGACCAATCATTTGGACATAGAGTCTATCTCCTGGCTGGAATCCTTTCTGCAAACTTATCCCGGTGCAGTGGTGCTGGTTTCTCACGACCGGGCTTTTCTGGATAATGTGACCACCCGTACGATTGAGATTTCCTTAGGGAAAGTATATGATTATAAGGTTCCCTATTCTCAGTACGAACAATTACATAAAGAGCGGATAGAACAGCAGATGCGTGCCTATCAGAATCAACAGAAACAAATAAAGGATACAGAAGATTTTATAGAACGTTTCCGGTATAAGGCCACAAAATCGGTTCAGGTACAATCCCGGATAAAACAGTTGGAAAAGTTGGAACGCATAGAGGTGGAAGAAGAGGATACTGCCCGTATCATGATCCGTTTTCAGCCTGCGGTACGCTCCGGCGATATCGTAGTGAGTGGCAGGGAACTGGTGAAAGCCTACGGGGAACATCTGGTACTGAAAGGGATAAATCTGGATATTAAGAGAGGGGAGAAAGTGGCTTTTGTCGGGAAAAACGGAGAAGGAAAGTCTACACTGGTCAAGATGATCATGAATGAAATTCCTTACGAAGGGGATTTGAAAATCGGTCATAATGTCAATATCGGCTATTTCGCGCAGAATCAGGCAGATTTGCTGGACTCTGAGATCACCGTGCTGGACACTGTCGATCGGGTGGCCGAAGGAGAGATTCGTAAAAGACTCCGGGATATTTTAGGGGCTTTCCTTTTTTCAGGGGAAGAGGTGGAGAAAAAAGTGAAGGTCTTGTCAGGGGGGGAAAGGACCCGTCTGGCTATGGTGCGTCTATTGCTGGAGCCTTATAATTTACTGATTCTCGACGAGCCTACAAATCATCTGGATATGCGGA